>JAFWAG010000019.1 GCA_017507765.1 Alphaproteobacteria bacterium
CATGGTGTTTGCTTGCGTGATGTTGTCCATATCTTCACGACGGTCGGATACATGCTTATATAACACCGGCGTTAAAGCCGCTATCAAACCCAACATAACAAGTGCTTCAACACTAAGACTTCCTTTTTCTGTACGGTTCATCTTCTATCTCCAAAATAAATCAAGGCTCAGCGCCCCGAGGCCTGGGAGTTAGAAGTCCGTGTTCGCACGGTACAAAGCTTTTAGTATTAATACCTGGACATAACCTTGTCTCCCAGACATTCCGGAAAACAAGGAGACAGATTTCTGCCGTCAGCGAACAAGAGACTTCTACATCTCGCTTCTGCTCTTTTCTGCAAAAGCACAAAAAAGTTATGTTATTTAGGCTTACATGTAAAGCTATTTAAGGGATATGAAGAATTGCCAAGGAACAAAGGAAAGGCACAAAACAACCTTATGCCTTCTTTTTCCCTAACAAGCAGTATAATAATTTAAAGGTATTTATTAGCAGGTTTTTTCTTTTCTAAAGACACCTTCTTGGACTTCCGGCAGACCGGACTTTTCCGGCGGCAATATATCAATGGAAGCGACAAAAGAAGCCGGCGAACCTTTCCGGCACATCATAAACATTTCATCAACGCTTTGTTCTTCGCCGGAAAACCAAGCTTCCACGGTTCCATCCGTACAATTACGCACCCAACCGGACAATCCCTTTGCCGAAGCTTCCGTAATTGTCCATTGACGATAAAAAACGCCTTGGACTCGTCCGTGAATACGGATATGCAAATCTTTCATCATTTAAAGATATCCGGACAGTTTCAGAGCTTTTTCCGCATTTGTAGCTTCCGCCAAAGCAAGCTTTCTGGCTTTCAAAGACTCAATATCCCGTCCCCACTGGTTATTTTGATATGTTTCTTCTAGCCGAGACCTTTCAAAAGCATCTTCTGCGGTTATGAAGTTTTTAACCACAGCCAGCCCCAAAGAAACCGACGTACAGACAGCCGCAATTTTCACGAAGCCAAGCAATTGGAAATCATTTAATTCATTAAGCACTTCACGGATTTTTTCTTCCGTTTTCAAGGTTTGGGGACAAGGCAGAACCCCTTCGGCAACTGCCATTTCCACTTCCAAAGCATCTTTCAACCAATCAATAATCGGATCCCAAGTTTCCTTTTGCTTTTGAACTAAATTAGCCGGAAAAGAAGCTCGATAGCACAAAACGTCCGTAGAGACAAAGGACATAGAATCTTCTTTGATGCGTTTTCTGTCATCATCGTCCATTCCTAGCGCCATACTTACAAAGTTTGTAATCGGCATTGTGGCAAAGATTATTTCCTCGTCTTGAGCCTGCCATTCGGCAGCCACTTCCTGCGCCAGAGTTTCCGAAGGGATTAAAATTACATTTCCCTTCATATTTTTCAAAGGCTTGCCGTCGCATAAGACTTTAAAAGCGTCCGAAGATTCATCTTTTTCTATACTTACTTCTTTATAGAACCGTTTAATCATACATCAATCCTTACAAGCGTTTTTTAAGCTAGAAGATATTATTAACCAAACTTTTCAACGCTTCAACAGGATAATCACTATTTTTTTTCTTTTGCGTTTCAGAGGTCGTAGTTTCCTTAGCTACGGTTTTCTTCGTCGTCTTTTTTGCCGTCTTTTTTGCGCCCTTACCGGAAGGCAGAGGTTTCCCGAGCGCCGTAACACAAGGCGAGATGTCCGCTACGGTTGTAGATACCAATCTTTGACCGATATAGGATACTCCTCCGGTCATCAACGCAGCCCCGACCGTAGCCGCCGCACCGACCACGCCTTTGGAATCAATACCGATTGCCGGTTCCGAGAATGAGCCGTCTATTTTAATCATTCCGGTCAACAGATTGGTTACACCGGTAGACAAAGCGTCCGGAGAAGATGTCGCCAAAGAAAGATTCATACGTTCATTTCCAAAATCAACATCTCCGTCCAACACCACAAAAGCAGACTTGGTTTCCAAAGCCACACCTTTATTCAAGACAGTTTTTCCCTCTTTGACTTTAAAATTAGCCACCACGCACTGCACATCATTTTGCTTATCTTTTGTTGTGGGCTTAACGATGCCTTTAACCATATTCACGATTTTCACCAAAACATCACTGCCAAGCCAACTTGCGAACTCGTTTTGCACCTTTGCGTCTTCCATAACCAAGGTTACTTGCCCGTCCATATTGCTCATCAAGATATGAACACTGTCGCCTTTGGTTTTTAAATCCAAATCAATATTGGTATTTCCACCTTGAACTTTTCCTTGCAGGATTTTGTGTAAAAGCTGCCCTAAAACGATATTCTTACCGGCAAGCTTTAAAGTTATATCCGCCGTATCCAAAGCGGAAGCATTGACATATAAATCCGTCTGCAAGCTGTCTTTTGCCGCAGAAGAACTAAGCACATCAAGCTTTAAGACACTGTCTTGCAAAGACAAATCCGCCGAAGTTTTAATTGTTTGCGAAACATCGGGAATTACGATTTTATCAAACACGGCCTTAGCCTTCACATTCACATCGCTTAAGCGCACCCAAGGCAAAGGTTCATCGGAAAAGACCAAAAGGCTTTCCTCTTCTTTCGCATTTTTCGTCCCTGCCGAAGATGGTTGAGCCGCTCCAGCATAAGCAGAATCCGGAACAATATCGTCAATTCTGAACAACGGCGAGGTCAAGTTTGCGGTAATATTTGGTTTCTTTCCGGAAATATCGGCATTAACCGAACCGGAAACCGAACTTTCCCCTGCGGTAAAATTGATAAGCGTATTGACGGCGGACATACCCTTTACTTCGTTCACATCAACGGTCAAAGTAAAGGGCTTTATTCCTGCAACATCAGCATTCAAGGCCTTAACAATCATATTGATTTTCGTGCCAGCCATAGTATGAACATTACCGATTTTGCCTTTGGCATCTACCAAAAAGCTTTCCGTCTTTCCTGCCGAAAGTTCAATATCTTTAACACCCAAATCCTCTGCCGAACCGGTCAAAAGCATTTTTGCCTGATAAGTATCCACCACCGGAATATTTTTTCCTTCCGCCGTAACGGCAATATCAATTCCGGACAAGCTTTCAATATCTTTGATTACGCCTTTGACGGTTGCGGTATTAGCGGCATAAACAATTTGCAAGTTCAAAGGGAACTCTTTCACACCGTTTAAGATTCCGGCAATATCTGCGCTTTTTCCTTCAACGGAGACCTTTTCCCCGTTAATTGTTCCGTTTATAGCCAGATTTCCGTTTGCATTAGCATATACCTTAGCCAAATCGACGGTAGTCTTTGCCCCCGTTGTTCCGTCCAGATAAACAACTTTCGCATTTTGCACTAAAATGTCTCCGAAAGCATACGAAAGGTCCAAGCCTAAATCCGACATTTCTTTTTCAATGACCGAATCTTTTTGCTCTTTCTTATCTTTTTTATTTTCATTTTGGGGAGTAAACACCCAATTAGGATTACGCTTTCTGTCGGTTTCCAACAATAGGAACAGATTATCGGCTTCGATATTATCGACCTTTACGGTTCCTTTTAAAATATCCGCCAAAGCAAACTTTACGGCCAAGCGTTTTAAGGAAGCCATATCCTTTGCCGTCCCGAAAGGAGCATTGGCAAGGGTTACATCTTCAACAACAATAGTCGGCGAAAGCGCCAGCGCCATTTTAATATCGCCGTTAATTTTAAACTCTCTGCCCAAAGCATCGGTAACCGCCTTTTCTGCCATAGGCTTATAAGAGTTAATATCGAAAGAACGGATAAAAATTATTCCGGCAACCAAAGCCGCCAACAATAAAACTGATACGATAATTACAAGCCACTTTATAATTTTCATTTCCATTCTCCGTTAAAGCCCAAACTTTTAATTGTATTTATCATATATTCCGGCAAATCGGCAGATATTCTTAAGTATTCATTTCCACCTTTTGGTATGGCTATTTCCCATGCGTGCAGGTGGAGCTTTGATGCTTTTGACCCGCCGTACTTATCATCGCCCAAGATAGCATGACCGATAAACTGGCAATGCACCCGCAGTTGATGCGTCCGCCCCGTCGCCGGCATCAGCTTTAAAAGCGAAGCCTCATCGGAAACGGCAAGCACTTCGTACTTTGTAACCGCCGGCAAACCGTCCTTTTTATCCACGATTACTTTTTCGTCTTTTTTGTCCCACACTTTCCGTAAAGGAGCGTTAATTTCTCCGGTTTTGCCTTTTACCCGCCCTTTGACAACGGCCAGATAAGTTTTATGCATATCCCGAGAACGAAAAGCCTCTGCAAGCCACGAAGCCGCCTGAGCCGACCGACCAAGCAGCAAAACTCCGCTCGTATTCCTATCCAGCCTGTGAACTAGCTTTGGCCTCCGCATACCGAAGCTTAAAGCATCAAGCATAGCGTCCAAGTGGCGGGTTATCGAGCCTCCGCCCTGTACCGCCAAGCCGGAAGGCTTATTTATGGCGATTATGTCTCGGTCTTTATAAATAACCATGCTTTGCAACCATTCCGCATCTTTTTGGCTTACTTCCTGTTCATTTTCCTTGGTTTCCGCCCTGCTGAGGCTGTCGGGAAAAGCTATTTCATCACCGACCGCCACTCTTAAATCTGCCCGAGCCTTTTTGCCGTTAAGCTTAATATTTTTATCCCGCAACATTTTTTGCAGCTCTCCGTGGGTTAAATCGGCATAATGGCGTTTAAACCAGCGGTCAAGACGGATATCGGCATCTTGTTCGGATACTGTAACGGTTTTCATGATTATTTTCCCTGTTTTTCCGCCCGAAGTTTATTCCAATAATCCAAGCGTTTTTTAATTTCTCTTTCAAATCCTCGTTCAAAAGGACGGTAAAAAATAGTTCTGGGCATTTCTTCCGGAAAGTAGTTTTGACCGGAAAATCCGTCTTCGGTATCCGGGTCATATATATATCCGTCGCTATAGCCGATATCCTTCATCATCTTTGTTGGAGCATTCAGAATATGCATCGGCGGCACTAACGAGCCGGTTTCTTTTGCGGTTTTTCTTGCCAGTTTATGGGCTTTATATACACCCACAGACTTTGGCGCCGTAGCCAAAAATACCACCAACTGAGCAATAGCCAAGTCTCCCTCCGGCGAACCAAGACGGTCATAAGCCTCCCAAGCGGCAATCGCCTGCGTCAAAGCATTTGGGTCAGCCAAGCCCACATCTTCCACCGCAAATCTGGTTAAACGGCGCAGGATATATCCGGGGTCTTCACCGCCTTCCAGCATACGTTCACACCAATACAAAGCGGCGTCCGGATCAGAGCCTCGCAAAGACTTATGCAAAGCACTGATAAGGTTATAATGCCCTTCTTTGTCTTTATCATAGTTTGCCGGTCTTCGGCTGATTACTTCGGTAAGCTCAGCGACAGTAAGCGGCTTTTGAATATCTGCCGCAAACAAAGCTTCAAGCATATTGATAAGATAGCGTCCGTCTCCGTCTGCCATAGCCTTAATGGCATTGCGAGCTTCCTCGTCCACGGGCAAAGCTTTTCCCAAAGCCGCTTCCGCCCGTTTTATTATCTGCTCCAAAGCGTCATTATCCAAACGGTTCAGCACAAACACTTTACAACGGGATAAAAGCGCCGCATTTAACTCAAACGAAGGATTTTCCGTTGTTGCCCCGACCAAAACCACCGTTCCGTCTTCGACATACGGTAAAAAGCCGTCTTGTTGCGAGCGATTAAAGCGGTGGATTTCGTCCACGAACAGTAAAGTTCCTTTACCCATTTTCCGCCGCTGTTCCGCTTCGGCAAACACTTTGCGCAAATCAGCCACACCGGAGAATACTGCCGACAACGGCACAAAAGCCATATCGGTATTTTCGGCAAGCAAGCGGGCAATCGTTGTTTTACCGCAACCGGGAGGTCCCCATAAGATAAAAGAGGTAAGCTTTCCTGAAGACAGCATTCTTCCCAAAGGAGCATTTGCCGCCAATACACTGTCCTGCCCGACCACGTCCTCAATATGCTGAGGACGTAGCTTATCAGCCAACGGACGCTCTGTATTATGTTCAAATAAAGTCGGCATTTCCCCCTCTTAAAATCAAGAAGGTTATAATAATACCCTATCCTTGGCATTAAAAGCTATTTTTAATAGAATACTACAAGTTTCCAAACAAATATACTGCCGCTTACCCAATCTCCCGTATTACTCATTTTATTTCGATAATATAAACCGCAGCCTCCGGCGGAACATGGGGCATGCTGCCGCTACTTGGCTTAGCATATGGCAATTTTTGACTGATTCCATAAGGTAAGGAGGCTTTACAGATAGTCAAAGAGCAATAACCAGAACCACCACCGCCTCCAGGATCGTTTGAAGATAAGCAACCAGAAGCGGCTCCGCCATAGGGAACTCCAGGATAACTTGGGCAACCAGAGTTTCCGCCACCTTCTTTACCAATTATACCTTGAGCATTTGCATAAAATCCCAAACCAAATGAGTGGGTAGCACCTGAGTTTCCACCACCGCCGCCCCAACCACTACCGCCGGCATCTCCCCTAGCTCCACCACCGCCTCCGGCAACGATTTTTAAATTAGCCAAGGCATAAGAACTTCCAAGATAGATTCCTATACCTGAACCACCAGATTGCCAGGAAGAGTCCATCCAACCCATCCCCCCCTTTTTTATAGCAATTTTAAAAATAGTACCTGACGAAAAGTCTGCACTTCCGGATACTATTCCTCCTTCTCCACCAGAAGAATTAATATAAGTATCTCCCGCTCCTCCGGCACAAGCTAACCCATAAGTTCCCTTATATGGAGCAGTATAAGAGGCTCCCTCTGTTCCGGACAGTAAAACTCTGGTCCATGCAGGGATTTGATTCATATCGCAGGTATAAGAAGTCGGCGTGGTACTGGTAAGTGTCAGTTTGAACGAACCGCTTGCCGGAGACGAACCATAACTTTTCATAGAAGTTTGTAACTCCGCACAAGTGCGATTTAACTTATTTTCCCTCCCAATTTGACAAGCAATCGTTGTTCCCGAATTACATTTTTCAATTACTTCTTTGGTGGAATAACCGGTAGTACTTTTAAACCAACAAGTCGTACTCGTTCCCGATGAACCAAGCCGATAAACACCATTATCCGGCATTTGGTTTAATGTCTTATATGCATCTATAACCTTCTGACAAGTGGTATTAAGGCTGTAAGTATTTGCTAAACTGCAAGCTTCATTATTACCTCCGTTGCAAGCTTCAATAAGCTCTACCGCATTATATCCGGTAGTCGAAGTGAAGTAACACTTGGTCTTACTGCTTTCACCTCCCGGATTGCTTCCCGTTAAACGAAAAGCTGTATTCGATGCGGGAAGTACACCTTCTGCTCGATAACTTGTCAAAATATCGTTACAGTTTTGGTTACAGCGGCGGGAATAAGCATCATTGCATTTTGCTCCGGCATCACAAAAAACTATCAGTTCCTGACACGTATCATCTTTCCACTTTTTGATACAGCGTTCTTCTTCCGGTACTTCATCATTATCCATACAGAACTCTTTGGCGGTAAGCTTTTCAAAAGAAGTGTTTTCGATAAACTCTTTTAACTGCTCTTCATTTAAGCCTTCATCTTCTTTATCATAAGTAGTCGTAACTACCGGAACACCAGTAGGTAATGAGGTAAAGCCGTAATTACTTATATTCTCCGCCCATACGCCATTGATTCCCCAAGCTCTGGTAGCATCTTGCGCCGAATATATCCCTGCCGACACGCCAAGCAAAGCCGCAACCTTCGCCGCTTTCATGTCATTTCCGCC
>JAFWAG010000020.1 GCA_017507765.1 Alphaproteobacteria bacterium
ACCGAATGCAACAGAGTTAACGCAACCGCTAATATAGCCTGCCGCTATGGTTATGATAATTCTTATAACAATACCTGCGATAATATCATAAATTACGACAGCTCCAGAACTGGAACAAATAATACCGTTACTGCCGCAAACTCGGCAACTTTGACGTGTTGTAAATGTTGCGAGCTTAATTACTTAAATGAAAGTACCGGATTAGTGTATTCTTCATCATTCACACCTACCGGAAGTATGACCCAATATATCAGTAACCTTTGCCCGGGAACCTATAAAATTGTTGCCAAGGGGGGCGGAGGTCCTTGTTACGGGAATCAGGGTGCCAAAATGTGGGGAGGAACCGGAGGCTATGCGGAAGCCAAATATACTTCTTCCGGAACTATTAATTTTGCAATTACTACAAAAACGGGCGGCATTAGGGTCGGCTATGGTGGAGCTCATCCTTTTAGTAGCGCAATAGGCGCTTCGGGTGTGGGAGTATGCCTTGGCACTTCCGTATGTACCTCCTCTTCAACCATGTTGGTAGTTGCCGGCGGCGGTGGTGCCGGCGGTGCCGCCGGAGGAGGTGGCGGAGGCTGGGGCGGCGGTGGCGGCGGCCAGTGGTGGTGGTTTTCCGGTAATTCATGGAGCGTGTCTGGTGGCGGCAAAGGATTTGTTTGTGATGGTGGAGCTGGATATCATGGTCGTTCATATAGTGCTTCCTATGGTGGTAGCGGCTGTTCCTATGGTGGAACTAAAATCGGCGGCGATGGCTCTAAATACTGGACTGACTGGGGCTGGACAAATGCCACTAATGCTACGGCGGGTACCGGCGGAGGTGGCGGTGGTGTCGGAACCGACTGGGGAAGCCGAAACAGCGGCGGAGGTGGCGAAGGTTCCGGTAAGTGCTTTAGTGTCTCTGGACTTAGCTGTACCAAAACTACTGTTGGTGGCGGTGTAGCGGGCACAACCGGTACATCAGAACCCGAAGCTCCTACAGTCCAGATATATAAAGTTAATTAGATTTATAAAAATATTTTTATTCACCTCTTGACTATAGGTTATATAGACACTACTTCATACCCACGCTTAGATAAAAGCGATTGGATTAAATGTTGTTTTAATTGAAAGAGAGCAAAAATGAAGTTTAGACCATTGCATGATCGTGTTTTGTTGAAACGCGTAGAGGAAGATAAAAAGACGCTCGGCGGGATTATTATTCCGGATACGGCCAAAGAAAAGCCTTCTCAGGGTGAAGTTATTGCCGTTGGTCCCGGCGGACGTGATGAAGACGGCAAAATCGTCCAGATGAGCGTAAAAGTCGGAGACAGAGTTTTGTTCTCTAAATGGTCGGGAACCGAGGTAAAAGTTGATGGCGAAGATCTCCTTATTGTAAAGGAATCTGAAATCCTTGGTGTTATTGAAGCTTAATTTAAACAGATTTTAAATAGATAAAGGAAGGTTATTATGGCCGCTAAAGAAGTAAAGTTTTCATCTGATGCCCGCGCCCGTATGCTTAAAGGCGTAGACATTCTTGCTGATACGGTAAAGGTAACATTGGGTCCCAAAGGCCGCAACGTTGTTTTGGGTAAGTCTTTCGGCGCTCCGAAAATCACCAAAGACGGCGTATCGGTAGCCAAAGAAATCGAACTTGCCGATAAGTTTGAAAACATGGGCGCACAGTTGGTAAAGGAAGTTGCTTCCCGCACTAACGATATCGCCGGTGACGGTACCACTACTGCTACGGTTTTGGCTCAGTCTATTATCCGTGAAGGTTCTAAGGCTGTTGCTGCCGGCATGAATCCTATGGATTTAAAGCGTGGTATTGACGCTGCGGTAAGCGTAGTTGTTGAAGAAATCAAGGCTCATTCCCGCAAAGTTTCCACTTCGGCAGAGATTTCTCAGGTTGGCACAATTTCCGCCAATGGTGATAAGTCTATCGGTGATTACATTGCCGAAGCTATGGAAAAGGTTGGTAACGAAGGCGTTATCACTGTTGAAGACGCCAAAGGTCTTTCCACCGAACTCGAAGTTGTTGAAGGTATGCAG
The DNA here is from genome assembly GCA_017507765.1 of Alphaproteobacteria bacterium. GTDB lineage: Bacteria > Pseudomonadota > Alphaproteobacteria > CACZRW01 > CACZRW01 > RGIG5556. Next base: position 2,032 of record JAFWAG010000020.1, read on the forward strand.
TTCGACCGTGGATACCTTTCTCCGTACTTTGTAACCAATCCGGACAAGATGACTTGTGATTTGGAAAATCCGTACATTCTTATCAAAGACGGCAAGCTTTCCACTTTACAGAGCATGATTCCGGTTTTGGAAGCAGTTGTTCAGTCTGGCCGTCCGCTTCTTATCATCGCCGAAGATGTTGAAGGCGAAGCTTTGGCAACTTTGGTTGTTAACAAGCTCCGTGGCGGATTGAAGGTTGCTGCGGTAAAAGCTCCCGGTTTTGGTGATCGCCGCAAAGCAATGCTTGAAGACATTGCAATCCTTTCCAATGGTCAGGTTATCTCTGCCGATGTTGGTATCAAGCTTGAAGATGTAACTCTTGATATGCTTGGTTCTGCCAAGAAAGTTAACATCAACAAAGACAACACAACGATTATTGACGGTGCCGGAGATAAAGAAGCTATCGAAACCCGTTGCAAGCAGATTAAGCAGCAGATTGAAGATACGACTTCTGACTATGATAAAGAAAAGCTTCAGGAACGCCTTGCAAAGCTTTCCGGCGGTGTAGCCGTTATCAAAGTCGGCGGTGCCAGTGAAACCGAAGTTAAAGAAAAGAAAGACCGTGTTGACGACGCATTGCACGCCACCCGTGCTGCGGTTGAAGAAGGCATTGTTGTTGGCGGTGGTTCCGCACTTCTTTATGCTACTTCGGTATTGGATACGGTTAAAACTGACAATGATGACCAGAAAGTCGGCGTTGACATCATTCGCCGTGCTTTACAGGCTCCGGTTCGCCAGATAGCGGAAAATGCCGGAGTTGACGGAGCCGTTGTTGCTGGTAAGCTTTTGGAAGGCAAAGACCAAAAGATAGGCTTTAATGCTCAAAGCGGAGAATATACCGATATGTTTGCCGCCGGCATTATTGACCCGACGAAAGTTGTCCGCAGTGCTTTGGAAGGAGCTTCCTCTATCGGAGGTCTCTTGATTACGACCGAAGCCATGGTTGCTGACAAACCCGAAGAAAAGTGCAGCTGCGGCGGAGCCGGAGCAGGTGCTGCGGGTATGGGCGGCATGGGCGGAATGGACTTTTAATTGTCTTAATCGCAAAAATCTGCTAATAATAGTCGCTTCCTTTTCGGAAGCGGCTATTTTTTTATGCTTCGGAGCGATTATTTAATGCATTTATTGGAACCAAAAGACTTAAGCATTTCTCAAACGGCTGAAGTGCTTTCTCTCGCACGGGATATTATTCAAAATCCTTCGCAATATACTGAAAAAGCTAAAGGAAAGCTGCTTGCTACGTTGTTTTATGAACCGTCAACCCGTACCCGTTTAAGCTTTGAAAGCGCAATGTTGCGCCTTGGCGGTAATGTTCTCGGCTTCTCCGACTCCTCGTCAAGCTCGGTCTCAAAGGGAGAGACTCTGCAGGATACCATAAGAACCGTCGGGTCGTATGTTGATATTATTGCTTTGCGTCACCCCAAAGAAGGTGCTCCTAAACTGGCTTCAAAGTATTCTCCGGTGCCAATAATCAATGCGGGAGACGGCGGACACCACCACCCGTCGCAGACAATCACGGATTTGCTTACGATTTCCGAGCTTAAAGGCGGTTTGGAAAACTTGAAAATCGCTTTTTGCGGAGACTTAAAGTTTGGCCGTACCGTTCATTCCCTTACCGAAGCATTGGGCGGATATGCCGGCAATTTCTTTTATTTCGTTTCGCCCGAAGAATTAAAAATACCGGAATATATCAGGGATATGTTGCCGGAAAACAGTTATGCGGAAGTGCGGGATTTACAGGAAATCCTTCCTGATGTTGATGTATTGTATATGACCAGAGTGCAAAAAGAACGCTTTGTCAGCGAAGACGAATATATGCGTTTAAAAGACAGTTATATCTTGGATAATGCTAAAATGTTAAAGGCAAAGACGGATATGATAGTTATGCACCCGTTGCCAAGAGTTAATGAAATCGCCGCCGAAGTTGACAATGACGCCAGAGCGGTTTATTTCCGGCAGGTAAAGTTTGGAATGTATGCCCGCATGGCTCTGATAAGCACGCTTTTAGGCTTGAAATAAGCACTTAAGGGAGATTGATTATGCTTAACGTAGATAAAATCAAAGACGGCATTGTGATTGACCATATCACTCCCGGTTGTGGTTATCGTATTTTTCAAGAGTTAGAGCTTGCTAAATTATCCTATAACGTAGCGTTGCTTTTAAATGTATCCTCCCAAAGCTCCGGCACAAAGGATTTAATCAAAATCGCCAATGTCCGCAATTTGGATATGACCAGACTGGGGCTTATTGATCCGAACTTAACGATTAATATTATTGAAAACGAAAAGATAAAAGAAAAGCTAAAACTCGCCATTCCGGAAAAAGTCTTGGGGATTATGACCTGTAAAAATCCCCGCTGTATCAGCAACAATTCCGACATAGGCAAAATAGAGTTCACCTTAATGGATAAAGATAAAAAGCTTTATAAATGTGAATATTGCGATGCTTTAACTTCTTACTGACGGAGCCGACACCAGAATGCTTATAAAAAATGGAACTTTAATTGATGCTGCGATTATCGGCCATGCCGATATTATGATTAAAGACGGAAAAATTACCCGTCTGGAAAAGCGTCTTCCCGTGCCGGAAGGCGAAGAAACGGTTATTGACGCTTCCGGTTATGTGATTATGCCTTCCTTTGTTGATATGCACGTACATTTGCGAGACCCCGGTTATCCTGCCAAAGAAACGCTGGAAACCGGCGTTAAAGCGGCTGTTAACGGAGGATACACGCATATTATCGCCATGGCGAACACCAATCCGGTTGTTGATAATCCGGAAACCTTAAGCGATATTCAAGCCAGAGCCAAACAGCTTAATCTTGCCGATGTATACCAGTGTTCCAGTGTTACCAAAGGACTAAAAGGCGAAGAATTGGTTGACTTTGCCACTATGCGCAAGTTGACTCAGTTTTTCAGCGATGACGGAAAAAACATTAATAATAAAGACATTTTTGTAAAAGCCTTGCATGCATCGCAAGAATATAATTTTACGATTTTAGACCACTCCGAACCGGAACCGGAAATGGTTGCCCGCAATTTGGAACTTGTGGCGAAAGAAGGCGGTAATCTTCACCTTTGTCACGTCAGCCGCAAAGAATCAATGTTGTCTGTTATCAAAGCGAAAGACAAAGGAGTTAATGTAACGGTTGAAGTTACTCCGCATCACTTATATGCCTATAATCTGGCCTATAGAGTTAATCCTCCGTTCGCAACCGAAGAAGATGTAAACTTCCTTCTTACGGCGATAAGGGAAGGTTATGTTGATTGCATTTCGACCGACCATGCTCCTCATACTCCGGAAGATAAAGCAAACGGCGCTCCGGGCATATCGGGCATTGAGGTTGCGTTTGGCATGGTAAACAAGGTTTTCATTGATAACGATATCAGTATTCATGAATTAAGCCGCTTAATGTCCAAAAATCCTCGCCGTATGTTAGGGCTTAACGACGGTTATATATCCTCCGGCAATAGTGCGGATTTGGTCATAGTTGATTTTAAAAATATAGGTTCTGTAGATCCTGAGGATTTCATTTCCAAAGGAAAGAATACTCCGTTTATCGGCGCAGAAACCATAGGAAGCATAGTTCATACCATTAAAGAAGGGGTAATTTTAAAATGATAATTGATGATTTATATGCAAAGGTAAAGCAAACCAGTCCGTTGTGTACGGGATTAGATTTACGGGAAAGCTATATTCCTGCGGATATTGCGGCAAAGGATATAGGCATTGATGAAAAGCTTTTCCTTACGGCACAGATGATAATTGACGCCACCGCAGAGTTTTCCGCTTGTTACAAGGTGCAAATCGCTTGTTATGAAGCTTTGGGCTTAACCGGCTTAAAGGCATACAGCCGGATTTTAAAATACCTAAGAGATAACGGTCATATCGTTATTGCCGATATCAAGCGGGGAGACATCACTTCTACGGCGGAAGAATACGCCAAAGGACACTTCTCTGGTGATTTTGAAGCCGACATTGTAACCTTAAACCCCTATATGGGCATTGATGCAATATCTCCGTACTTCCCGTATTTCAAGGATAAGAACAAAGGTGCCTTTGTTTTGGTAAAGACTTCCAATAAAAGCTCGGAAGATTTTCAGGAAATTGACGATAGCAAAGGCGAAAAGATTTACATTGATGTTTTGGAAGCCTTAAAGAACTGGGGCGTAGATTTTCTTGGCAATTCCGGTTACAGCGCAATGGGCGCGGTTGTAGGGGTAAACTTCCTGCACCAGATACCGAAAATCCGCCAAGTTGCGGACGGCAGAGTTTTCATGCTTGTTCCAGGCTTTGGTGCGCAAGGAGCTAAGGCGGAAGACATCGCAGCTTTGATTGGTCAGGAACAAGGCGGCGTAGTTAATGTTTCCCGTGGTATTATTGCTGCTCATGTCGGTAAGGACGGCGACGCAAAGACCATAATCCACGACAAAGCCAAAAGTATGGCAGAGGAGCTTCTTTCATGCCTGAAGTAATCAGTAACGAGTTAGTCTCTGCACCGGAAGACAAAATGTACCTGATGCAGGTAAAGGGTGATTTTCCCGCTCGTATGGGACAGTTTTATATGCTCAGAGCATGGGATTCTTATCCAACGCTTTCTCGCCCGATAAGCGTGCATGACGTCGGCGAAGGATATATTTCTTTTATGTACCGTCAGATAGGCGAGGGGACAGAGATACTTGCGTCCCTAAAGCCGGGAGACGAAATCACCTTAAACGGTCCTTACGGCAATGGCTTTCCGGAAAAACCGGAAGGAAAGGTTGCTTTGGTCGGCGGCGGCATGGGTATCGCTCCTTTGTATCTTGCGGCTAAAAGCCTTCCCAAGCCGGATATCTATCTTGGCTTCAGGGAAAGGATTATTCTTGGCGACAAATATCAAGCCGAAGCGGATAAGTTTGTTACCCGTATCGGCGGTACGATTTTGGACGATTTAGACGTAAATGCATACGATACGATTTTTGTCTGCGGACCGCTTGGCATGGAAAAGGCTTTGGCGGAAAAGGCCGAAGGCAGCAAAGCAAAGGTCTATTTATCGCTTGAAAAGCATATGGCTTGCGGTATGGGCGCTTGTTTGGTTTGCACTTGCTTTACCAAAGGCGGCAATAAAAAAGTATGTAAAGACGGTCCGGTATTCCTAGCACAGAGGTACTTTTTGATGACTTGTAATCTTAGCAGTACGGTTTGCGGCGTAAACTTTAAAAATCCGGTGATAGCCGCTTCGGGAACTTTTGGCTTCGGGCATGAGTTTGCGAATATTTATGATTTAAGCCTTTTGGGCGGAATTGCCACTAAAGGAACTACTCTTAATCCCAAAGCTGGAAATCCCGGTTGCCGAACCGCAGAAACTCCTTCCGGTATGATGAACAGTGTAGGACTGGAAAATCCCGGCGTTCATGATTTTATCGAAAAAGAACTGCCGTTTTTGCGTCAGCAGGATACGGTTGTTCTTGCCAACATCGGCGGCGGTACGGTTGCCGAATATGTTGAAGCGGTTGAGCTTGCTTCGGCGGCTTCCGGTGTTCATATGATAGAACTTAACATATCCTGTCCTAACGTTGCGCACGGAGGCATGGCTTTCGGTATAGAAGAATGTGCGGCTAAGGAAGTCGTATCGGAAGTCCGCAAAGTTTGCAAAATACCTTTGGTCGTAAAGCTTTCGCCGAACGCCCGTAATATTCCGTTAATTGCGCAAACGGTGGAAGATGCGGGAGCCGATGCGGTATCTTTGGTAAATACCTTTTCCGCAATGAAAATAGACATTCGGCGCAGAAAGAGTGTTTTCCATAATCTTTATGCCGGACTTTCCGGACCGGCCATAAAGCCGATAGCTTTGCGTATGGTAAACGAAGTTGCCAAAGCGGTGAAAATACCGGTTATCGGGCTTGGCGGCATTCGTACCGGCGAAGATGCGATAGAGTTTATCATGGCAGGAGCTTCCTTGGTGCAAGTCGGTACGGCTAATTTTATGGACGTCAGGGCTTGCGTAAAGGTTGCAGAAGGTATACAAACCTTCATGACCAATGAACATATTAAAGATTTATCCGAAATAAGGGGAATTGTCTAAAATGTCTGAAACAAATGAAAAAGTAATCGAGTTATTAAAAGAATCCGAAGCATTGCTTGAAGGTCACTTCTTGCTTTCTTCTGGCAAGCATTCCAACCGCTATGTCCAGTGTGCAAAAGTTTTGCGCTTTCCGGATAAGGCGGATAAAGTCCTTGCCATAACGGCGGAAAAGGTCAAAGACCTTGATTTTGATATCGTTGTAGGACCGGCTATGGGCGGCATTATTGTTGCTTATGAACTTGGTCGTCAGCTTGGCAAAGAAGCGATTTTCGCCGAACGGGACGATGAAGGAAAGATGAGCATTCGCCGTGGCTTTACCATTCAGCCGGGCGCAAAAGTTCTGATTACCGAAGACGTGGTTACTACCGGTAAGTCCAGTATGGAAGTCAAAGAAGTAGTGGAAAGCATGGGCGGTAAAGCCGTTGCTATCGCTTGCCTTGCCGACCGTACTGTCGGAGACATCGGTCTTCCGGTATATGGAGCTATAAAGCTTGATATCGCTGTTTATAATCCGGAAGATTGCCCCTTGTGCAAAGAGGGTATTCCGTACGAAAAACCGGGCAGCCGAAAAATAAAATAATTTTTAAAAACAAAAACTTGTGAAGGCGCCTTAAAGTTGTATTTTAGGGCGCTTTTGCTATATTTGGTATTTTTTGCAAAAAGTTCTATACAAACCTTACTATATGTTGTAAAAACCTTAATATTTAGTTAATTGCGTGTGCGTAATTCGTTTCAGGGGGTCTTTATGTCTAGGTTTTTATTGCCTTTTTCTTTGGTTTCGGCGGTTGCGCTTTTTGCGGGTAATGCGTCAGCGCAGGTCGTTGTTAATACTTCCCCGGTAACCGGCAAAACTTACGAAAGCACCAAAATAACCATAAGCGGAACGGATCAGGAAATATCCGGTTCTACTTTCATTGCCGGCAATTCGGAAGTTAACACCACCTCTGACAACGGTATTATTACGATAAGTAACGGCACAACCTTTAACGGCAACAACACGATAACAGCCAATCGCCAGTCTTATAACAACGGTACTGATACGGTTCCCGTCGGCGGTACGGTAACCGTTACCGGAGATTTAACTGCCACCGGTCAGGCAAGCGGTTATACCACAACCATCTCCGGCAACAGCAGCGATGTCATTCCGGCAATTAACGTTTCTGATGGTAATTTAACCATAGACCATGCAACGTTAAGCTTTAACGGCACAACCGCTATTACGCCGAATAATAATACTTCTCCGAACAATTACCTCAGCATGAATAACAACTCGCATTTGCTGTTTAATGGCGGCAGTGCCTCAATCGGCAGCGGCGCAACCTCTGCTTTGCTGAACATGAATCTTACCGGTAATACATACATTACCAACCAAAACGCCACTTCGGTTTTATCCATATCCAAAGCCAACATTCACTCCATTACTTCCGGCAGTAACGGAGGATTTGCCACCATTTCCGGAGCTACCCGAGTAAGCGATTCTACGCTTTCCATTGACGGAGGAACCTCTGTTTCCGACGGGTCTACACTTGCGTTTGATAATGTTGTTTTTGATACGATTACCCTGAATATGGGAAGGTATAGCACTTTAGATTTAACCGGCTCGGCCACTTTCAACAATGCCCAGACTTTTATCGACGGTACGGTTAACGTTCATGATGCTACGGTAACCTTTAACGGTCAGACTAATTTTAACGGTGCTGATTTAACGTTAAACGGCACAAACAGTTTGTTGGTTCCCACTGATGAAAGCAATCCCGGCTATGGCTTGTATATCAATAATGCTTCCAGTGTTATGGACGTTGTCAGCGGTAGAACCACGGTAAGCGGCACGACCAATTTACAGGCAGGTCAGGTTGAAGTTCGCAACGGAGCTGACTTGACGTTTTCCAAGCTTAACTACACCGGCGGAGCTTTGGCTGTTGATGCCGGAGGTCGCTTGACTCTTGCGGAAACCGCTAATTTTGACGTAGATACCAATTTTAAAGGTACGGTAGCTTTGGACGGAGCTTCCAATCTTACCTTAGCCGCCGGAACGGATAGCTATTTTGACGGCTCTTCTGCGGCCTTAGAGTTAAGCGGAACTCAAAACGTTATTGCCGGAGGAACCGATTCGGATTTGTATGTCAGAGACGGAGCATCGATAAATGCTTTGGCTAATTCGGAAACTAAAGTTACGACAGATTCAACGACAGTTTCCGGTGCAAATATCAACATAGGCTCTGCGGCTCATCTTTCGCTTACGGATTTAACCTTCGGAGAAAATAGCCTTGGTACTGCCAGTACGCTTGCTAATGAAGGAACCTTAGAGCTTATCGGTACGGCTGATTTTGCCCATGATATGAGCTTTACCGGCGGAACAATAGCTTTAAACAAAGCGACATTTAATACCACGGCAGACAGTAATTTCTCCGGCGCAAACTTTACCTTGGACGATGATAACACCGTCAGCGAAGTATTTACCATGACCGGCGGTACGTTAAGAGCCGGTGCAGTTACCGGAGGCACCACGACTTTTGCTAAAGATGCGATTATTTCTGCGGACTTGGTTGATGTTAAATCTGCCTATGAATTGATTTTTGACGGTTATACCACGATTGACAGCGAGTTTACTAACGCCGGCACGGTTCAATTCAATAAAGATGCAGAGTTTAAGCGTTTAACAACCTTTTCGGACGGCACGGTTATTTTAAGCAATGGCGCAGACCTTTTGATGCGTTCACCTTTAACCATAAACACAAACGGCGTTTTAAAGGCTTTAAACGGAGATTCCGTAGTCAACGGTCAGGTTTTGCTTACGCCTTCGGGATATCTGGCGGCGGACAATGCTAATTTAAGCATTGGAACTTTGACGGCAACTGGAGGTACGGTACAGCTTAGCAACGGCGGAACCTTTACCATTAACGGAGCATCTTCTTTGGACGGTACGTTAGCCGTGCGCACTCAAAACGGCGGTTGGGTTTCCGGTACGGCGACTTTAGGTTCCGGAGCATCTTTGACTTTAACGTCGGATTCCGTGTTTGACGGCAGTTTAAATCTTGCCAATGGTTCTTTGGTTAACCTTGGGGTAGATTCTTCTACGGTTTTCGGAAGCTTTACCGGAGATTTGGGTACCGTAAATCCGACAGACGTAGCTTCTTTAAATCTTATTATCAATCCGCAGTTTACCGGTACTTCCATAAAAGTAGCTAATGCTAACAGCGGGAACATAGATATCGGCGCAACTAATTTATTCTATAACCTTGCATGGACGGGTACGGACGGTACGATTTCTATCGGCCGCAAGAATAATGATGAAATCCGTGCTGCCTTAGAGCGCGCCGGTTCGACTCCCAACCAAGCCTCTACGATTGTTGGTTTAATAACCGCTTCCGGTGCCGGAGATATTGCAACCAAAGTTATCGAAAAAGCTTCGGCTGATATTCAAAGCGGCAACATTGCCAGAGCCAACGACAATGCTGATGCATTTGCGCCGGAAATGGCACCTATGGCGCTTTCTTTGGCATCTCAGCATAACTATGCAATCATGAATGCCGTAAGCAATCGCCTTGGTTCTAATCGCCGGAGAATAGCCGCTAACCGCAGTAATCAGACAAGACGAGCGCAACCGATTTATCAAGACGGCTATCGTTATGACGGATATGGCCAGTATCAGCCGAATGCCGATTATTACTACCGTCAGAGGGCAGAGCAGCAGAAGAATTGGCAGGATAACAATTACTATCGTCCTCGGCAGGAAGTCTATTATCAGGATTATGCAGATTCTATATATGGTCGCAATTCCGGTGATATCATCATGGGACGCAGCAGCCTTTGGGTAGAAGGCTTGTATAACAAAAGCACGCTTAAAGATGATAAGTTGGTTCCGGGATATGATTCCGACGGTCATGGTTTAGCTATCGGTTTAGACCATACGTTTGATAATGCCTTTAAAATCGGTGTAGGTTATGCGTACAATACTGACACTGTTGACGGTAAAGGCCGCCAAACGGATATAGATACTCATACCGGCTTTATATACGGGGAAATCAAGCCTAATGAATGGTATTTAAATGCAATTGCCAGTTATGGAATGTCTTCCTATTCGGAAACCAAGACTCCGTATGGTCTAAGCATCAGTTCGGATTATGACGGCAATGCCATGGCGGCTCAGGTTATGACCGGTTATGAGTTTGGCAATATTGCTCCGGAAATAGGTCTCCGTTATTTAAGTGTTACGCTTGATGACTACACGGACGGCGCCGGTCAGCTGATAAAGAATAAGGATTCTGACGTTATTACGGCTATCCTTGGAGTTAAATCGTCGCGCAATTTGTTCGGTCGCTCGACTTTGGACTGGCGTTTGGCGGCAACCTATGACGTAAAGCAAAGCGAAGGCTCTGCCGATGTTCTGTTGCCAAACGGGGTAGCGTATAAGCTTTCGGGACGTTCTTTGGATAAATGGGGTATTGAAGGCGGAGTTGGCATTAACTTAAGCCTTGGAAAGTCGGATATATCCCTTTCTTACGAAGGACAGTTCCGCAAAGATTATCAAAACCACACCGGATTGTTGCAGTTCAGATATAAGTTCTAAAGCTTAGACTTCGGGGTAGAGAACAAGCGGGATAAAAGCCGTTTATTATAATGGCTTTCCGTTATGACATTGCACATAGCCAAAGCTTCCCCGAAATCTTTTGCCGATATTTCGCATTCGGTTTTGGCGTTTTCAATAGTCTTTTCCAGTTCTTGCAAACGTTTTGCAGACAAAGATTTCCCCAGTGTTTGGTAAATAGTTATTTTCTCTTCGATAGAGAAGGGCTTGCCAAGACGGCTTAAAAGCTGTTTATGGGGATTGAAAAGACCTTTACGGGCAATTGCAAATTGCGGAGCCGTTTTTGCCTGTATCGCACACAGATAAGCATTTAAAGCGTCTTCCGTTCCGGAAAAAGCCGAAGGTAGTTTGCGGCATATATGCTCTATCATAGCTGTCAGCTGGTCTCCGGTCAGCAGGTTTTCGTCCGGCGCAAGTACCGTTATCCGAGACTTTTTCGGCATTTTCTTATAAATCTGGGGTAAAAGTGCTGCTCCATAGCTGGAAGTTAAAATAAAGTCCGTACTTTTATTCCTGCGCATCTTGCTTAAAGAAGAAATCAGCTCTTTTGTGCGGGTATTTGCGCTTTCGCCAAGCCAGAGTATATGCTCGCTTTTTTCGGTACGGTAACCGTGAGCCAGAAACATAACCGTCATATGACGGCTGTTTTTATAGGCAGAGAGTTTGGATAATATATCTTCCGATATAGGATTTATTCCGTCTCCGATTAACAGAGTTTCAATATCGGCATTTTTTAATGTTTGGGTGATTTTATTTATATGTTCTTTATTGAAGGCCATTCCTCCGGGACCGGCAATCAACGCAAAAACATCTTTTGTTATAGTCGCAGACGGATTTGGCTTATATACCCAAAGATTAAGCATACATAACTCCATATTAAAGTAAGATAAAAATCATATCGTAGAAAAGTAAAAGAAATGTGAATAATTCTTGTGGCATAAGGGAATATTTAATGGTAATAAAAGTAAAAATATTTGCGATAAGGAGAGCTATTTGCCATGAGCAATGTACGTTATAAGCTGATACGCAGCCGTTCCAGCCGTTACCTTAAAGGGGAAAGCTCCGCTAAAGATTCTGCGGCTAAAGAAAAAAAGCGTATGGAAAAGATAGCCTACTCACTCGAGCATAGCCGTTTCTTGGATTATATTGATTATACCAACAAACCTCGCTGGATATTTTGGCGCAATTTTATGATTGGAGTTGCCCGTGGTGTCGGCTTGACCATAGGAACGGCGATAATCATTGCGATAGCAATAAAGATTCTCCAACATTTAATAAGCATGAACATTCCTTTCTTGACCGATATGTTGGTAGAGTTTGTGCAGTTCATCAAAGATCAGGTTACGACCGTAAAATAGCTTAAAAACTTTTGTTGTCCAACTGTTTGACAAAACAGAGCTATTCCTGTATCTTTATCCTTATAATTTATGTATCCGGATAAGAAGTAATGCCAAAGCGTGTAAAATTAGCCGTAGTTCCTGCATCGCATCTTGATGAAGCGATAAGAAACGGCATGAAATCCTTCCGCAACCTTTTTGTTACCGGAGAAGTATCTAACTTTAATTGGGACGGGGTAACTTTTTTCAATTCTTATTTTTCCCGTCTTTCTTTTAGCGGCTATAATGATTTTCGTAATGTTACTTTTCTGAAGTGTTCCTTTGAAAATATATTTGCCGAACCTTATGCCGTAATTAAAGCATCGAATATCAAAGCCAGTTTTTGCAAAACTAATAACATTGTCCTTAATAAAGAGGCAAAGTTTTATGGCTCTTCTGTGGCTATGTTTAAATGTATTCTTACGAATTTTCATGCTCCGGAAGCTTATGTATCCCTTGCCGACAGCACAATGGATATTATGGGCATTGGAAAAGGAATACAGTCCGGACAAATAGATTTAAGCCGAACAACAATTAACAACAGTTATATCAGCAGAGACAATCTGGCGAAAATGGACGAAGCCAAAGCCGTTATCATGCGGGTAAGATTTGAACCGTTTGACAGAGTCAGAGTTCTTTAAATATCCAAATCATCAATGAACTTAGCGTGTTCCTGAATATAGCGGAAACGAAGCTCTGGCTTTGTACCCATAAGCTGTTCAACGATATTTGCGGTATATTCGGTTCCGGTTTCATCGCTTGGATCCGGCAACAACACCCTAAGCAAGGTTCTGCTTTCCGGAGACATCGTGGTTTCTTTCAGCTGATGCGGCGGCATTTCGCCCAAACCTTTAAAGCGGCTTATTTCCACTTTGGGATTATTTTTAAATACCGTCTTTAAAATCCGCTCTTTTGCTTCGTCATCAGCAGCATAAACCGACTTGTCGCCCAGAGTTAAGCGGTACAAAGGAGGCATGGCAAGATATAAATGCCCCTTAGCAATTAACTTTGGCATTTCCCGATAAAACAGTGTCATCAAAAGAGTTGCGATATGAGCTCCGTCAACGTCCGCATCAGTCATGATAATGATTTTTTCGTACCGCAAAGCACTTTCATCAAACTTATCACGCCTTCCGCAACCCAAAGCTTCGGTAATATCTTTAATTTCTTCATTGGCAAAAATCTTATCTTCCGAAGCGCTGGCAACGTTTAAAATCTTTCCTCTTAAAGGCAGGATAGCTTGCTTTTCCCTGTTACGGGCTTGCTTTGCCGAGCCGCCGGCGGAATCTCCCTCCACCAAGAAAAGCTCGGTTCCTTCAACGTCCTTATGACTGCAATCCGCAAGCTTACCGGGCAGACGAAGGCGTTTAGTTGCCGAAGCTCTTGCCATTTCGTTTATTTTCTTTTTGCGTTTGCGTTCTTCTGCTCGGTCAAGGATATAAGAAAGCAATAAATTAGCTGATTTAGTATCGCCGGAAAGCCAATGGTCAAACATATCTTTCATGGCGTTTTCGACCAATCTGGCAGCTTCCGAAGACACAAGACGGTCTTTGGTCTGCCCTTGGAACTGAGGATTCTTCATAAATAAAGAAAGCATAATTGCCGCAGTTCCGGTTATATCATCGGCATTTATATCTGACGCTTTTTTATTGCCAATCATCTCGGCATAAGAACGGAGGCTTTTGGTTAAGGCCGCTCTCATTCCGGTTTCATGCGCACCACCTTGAGAGGTGTGAATCGTGTTACAGTAGGAATAGGTAAAGCCGTCATCATAATCGTCCGGCCAAGTAATCGCCCATTCAACATAGCCCATATCATCGGATAAGGTTGACTTGCCGGCAAAAGCTTTCGGGGTTACCGTCGGCCGTTCACCGATACGATAAGCTAAGAAATCCTCCAATCCGTTAGGGAAGTGAAGGGTGTCGTCCGGCAATAAAGTATCGCCTTCTTTAATCAAAGACGCATCGCAGTGCCATTTTAATTCTACGCCCCTGAATAAGAAGGCTTTAGCTCTGGCCATACGATATAAAACAATGGGCTTAAAGTGGAGAGAATCTCCGAAAATCTCTGTATCGGGAATAAAGGTTATTGCCGACCCGTTCGGAAGGTTAGTCGTACCTAAATCCTCCAAAGCCGAAGTCGGGAAACCTCGGCTGTAAGTTTGCCGGTAAAGATGTTTATTCTTTACGACATCTACCGTCAGCTCTGAAGACAAAGCATTAACCACGGATAAACCAACCCCGTGTAAGCCGCCGGAAACTTTATAGGCACTGCTGCCGAACTTTCCGCCGGAATGCAAGGTAGTCATAATAACTTCCAAAGCAGACTTATCCGGATACTTGGGGTGCTTATCCACCGGAATACCGCGCCCGTCGTCTCTTATTGTCAGACGTCCGTCCGCTTCCAAACTGATAGATATGGTCTTTGCAAACCCTGCGACTACTTCGTCCATGGCATTATCAAGGATTTCTGCCGCCAAATGATGAAATGCAACTTCGTCCGTCCCGCCGATATACATACCGGGACGACGTCTTACAGGCTCCAATCCCTCAAGAACTTCAATATCCTTTGCCGAATAATCGTTTTGAGATACAGCCGCTTTGTTAAAAAGATCTGACATAGTCTAAGGATTATATGGACGCACGCAGGTTTGTGCAACCGAAAAATCACAAAATAAAGCAAAAAAACGAATGCTTAATACAGAATATAGTCTAACGGAACCGCTGTATTTTCGGATTAAGGAAGGAGAAGTTTTCTTCCATTACCTTGATTAAGCGATTTACCAGATTCTTGGTAAAGTCCGGAGAGAACTTTTCTTCTCCTGCATACCAAGTAACCGCATATTCTTCTTTTGCATTTAATACGCCTTGGAATCTTGCCGTCCATTTATCTTCGGTACCTAATGCCACCGCATAAGGCAAATGGGTAGAGAACAGCTGCTGAGCTTTTGGCTGATTTTCCATAAGATTAAGGAAAGGAATAGGATTTTGGTTCAAATACGCTTCATAGAAATTAGAACTTGCCATCATTGCCCGTCCAAGCTTTTCATCTCGTTTTAACAGCTGATATGCCGAGAATATGCCAAGCAACATCAAGGCAAAGAATATGGCTGCAAACATATTTATGTTCAGAACTAAAACATACATACAGGCGATTGAAGACGATGCCGTTAAAATGAAGGCAATGATTAACAAAGAAAGCTTCAATTTACTTTCTTTATAAGCGGGCGTTTTAATCATTCCGGCAATCACCGCAAAGATAGATACGGAAAGTAATACCGTCAGCGTCATTATTGTCGAAGTTAAAGCCGTCCACAGAGGATTATTGGAAGCAATTGCGCCTACAATCAAAGATGCAAGTAAAACAACTCCGCCGAACAGGAAATAACTGATATTCATTTTTAAATACTGCTTGTCGTATTCCCTGCGTAATGGAACTTCAAAGTTCTTCCGATAGCGGGTAAGCTTTTTACCTATATCCTTATCAATTTCCGCCCGTAATGAACCTTTGGGGAATAAGATGTTTAACAAGCGTTTTTCCCCTTCGGCAATAACCACTTTTTTATCGGTGTTTATTTGGCGGATAAAGACAAAGTTTCCGGGTTCTTTTTCTTCAATTTTAATAAGTCCTTTGTTTGCCAGACTTATGATTATGGTGGCAATAACTCTGGAATCTATGGTTTTCTTTAAGAATATGCGGAAAGCAGCCGGAGAGAAGAAACGAGTGTTATTGTTTGCTACCGCCGGATTTAAGATTTTCCGTTCTTCTTTTTCAATTGTGAACCATACAATCAAGTAATATACGAACACAAAAACCAAGCCTAGGAAGTATATCAAGGTTGTCATGTTTGTATCAATAAAGTGCTTCAATCTGGTGATAAAGGAAAGGCTTCCCATATTGTCAGCGTCAAAGGTTTCCAACAATACCAGACTTTGGAATGGGTTTACGATATCGCCTTTGAAAATACTGTAAGTGTCATTAGGATTCGTATAAATCTTTACTTTATCGTCCGGAACATTATCAAAGTAAACGGTTTGTCCTTTAGGTGTTACCAAAGTCGGGTGGCGGAGAATCGCAACCGTTCTGGTAATGGGAACGTTCCAGCCTTTGCCGACTAATGACACGGCAAATACTTTGTCTTTACCGACAGAACGCAAAGCGTTTGGTATATGATAATAAACGGTGAACTGATGGACTCCCGGAGGCAAGCCGTTTTTGCTGTTTCCGAAATATACTTTATTGGAAGTAAGGGTGCTTTCGACTTCAAAAGGAGAATATGCCTGTTTATGAGTCGTTTTTATAACTTCAATATTTGTTTGCTGAGAGCCGATAGGTGTGTCAACGGACTTTGGATATTCCCGATAAAAAGGAACTTTAGCGTTATTTTCGGTAACGACCAGATAAAAGCTTTCTTCAACCGAAGCTATACCGCTTGCTTTTACATGAACTTTTGCTTGGAAATAGGGAACATGATCTGTATTCGGAACATTCAAAACGACATTCGGGGATATTTCTATATCAAAGTTTTGCGGGGTCTCTTCTAAGATTTCAGGCTCGACTATTTCTGATATGGTGTCGGATACGGTTCCTACCGGTATAGCTTCCTGAGCCCGCAGTTCCATAGCAGGAAAAAGATAAAAAGCAAAAGAAATTAAAGCAAAAAGGCTTAAATGATACAGTTTTATTCTCGTCATAATTATTCCTGCGGTTTTCCTAAAGCTTTTAGATTTTAGTATGTTTATAAAGGGATACTATATGGAAAATAGATAAAAAAACAACTATGATTGATAAATAATTTTTTATTTTAGAAAAAAAGGGGTTGACCTTAGAAAAGATTCTATATATTTTCTGCACTCCAAGCGAAAGTGGGTGCGTAGCTCAGCTGGTAGAGCACTTGACTTTTAATCAAGTGGCCCCGGGTTCGAATCCCGGCGCGCTCACCATAAAAAAAGGCGTACGGTTAGTACGCTTTTTTTTATGTGAAGTGTAGACGGGGTCGAAGCCGGAGGGTTCGGAATCGTAAGAGCATTTATAATGCTCTGGAGATGACGCCGTTAGGCGGCTGTAATGCGAAGCATGAAAGGTACAATCCCGGCGCGCTCACCATAAAAAACTAATCTTGTGAAAATATGCAATCCAATTGCGGATTTTCATAAATTGAATTGACTCTTTTACTTTTATGTTTGCGAAAGAAAACCAAAACATCATATTTAAAGCTATTTTTTAAAGTAATTTAAATTACCCGATATCCATATTTTATAAGATTTACAGTACTGATATTTTCTGCTACTACACATTAAACGAGTGATAAAGGAGCGGATTTTGGTGCTTTCTGATACGGTTATATTTGGTTTGCCGATAGGCGGTTATTCTAATTTAGAAATAGCCGGCTTAAATCTATTGCTTTCTTGGCGTAACCGTTTTCAATCGGCATCTTTATATCCCTTATCGGACTTATCCTCGGCAACAGATGCTTTAAGGTGGTCTCAGATTGCCGACGTGGTTGAAAACAGTGAACAGTTCCGTGTTCAGTTCTTAAAGTATTTGGAAGATGTTGATGTCTCCACCCCGCAGGCGTTAAGCGTTCCATATCCGGTTTTACATCGTCTTGGTGAAGATTTAGAGCTTTCTTTTTTGGAAAAGAATACTTTGCTTTGCGGAACGCCCAATATAGGATTTGCCGATTTTATTATTACGGATTTGCAAGCTGATGCGGTTCGCCGAGCCAATTTGTTTTCCCAGATTGTTGCGCCTTCGGAATGGAGCAAAGATATTTTATCCGGCAGCGATATTGATAATGTAGAAGTAGTTACCGGCGGAGTTGATAAAGCCTTGTTTTTCCCTCATGCTAAATCTGACTTATTCTCCGGCCGTTTCGTGGTTTATTCCGCCGGAAGCGAGGGTTACAGCGGCGGTTATGATTTAGTTTTAAAAGCGTTTGAGTTATTTAATCAAGCGCACCCTGATTCTTTGCTGATTTCTTCTTGGCCGTCCCGTCCGTTCATTTATGGTGAAGGGATAGAACCGGAAGATTTTACGGTATCGGATAATATTATTGATATAGGTGAAGTTCCGTATTCTTCTCGACCTTATATTATCAGAGAGGCAGATATTGCTGTTTTCCCGTCTCGGGCTTCGGCATCTAATTGTCGGGAGACAGAATGCATGGCTTGCGGCGTTCCGGTTATTTTATCCGACAATACATCGCATAAAGAGTTGATAAAAGGCGATAATTCTTTGGTTTTGGGAAGCCGAAACTTTATCGGCGGCGAACGTTTCCGAGGGTGGAGCGAAAGTGATGTTGAAGAAATCCTAGGTGCTTTAGAGTTCGCTTACTTAAATCGAGACAAAGTAAAAACTATCGGTGATGAAGGCTGTTTAAGTGTCAGCGGATATTCATGGGAAGCCTATGCCGACAAAATAGAAAAAATTATTTTTTCTTCCTATGGCTCTTAATAGTTTCTTTATTTATATTTGTTCTTTATTATTACCAATATTGTTACCGAAGTTAAAAGAGGGCGCTATGCACAACAAGTTTATCCTTTCTTCCTTGCTTTTTTCCACATCAATAGCTTTTTCTTCCGTTGCCTTTGCCGGTTGGAAAGAGGGCGTAAACGCATACAATTCGGGAAATTATGCGGACGCATTAACAGAGTTTACGGCTCTTGAAAATACCGATGATGCGAAGTTTGTGCTTTATTATCTTGGCGATATGCATGAAAAAGGACTCGGCGTTTCCAAAGATGTAAACAAGGCGGTGTCTTATTATTATAATTCTGCCAAGCAAGGCGATGACCGCAGTGCGGTAAAAATCGGCACCATGTATTATTTTGGTAACAATGTAGCTCAAAACTTTGCGGAAGCATATAAGTGGTTTTACTATGCGGCGAAGTCCGGTAACGCCACGGCGGAGTATAACTTAGGCCTTATGTATTTTGAAGGTACCGGAGTTAACAAAGACTTCAAAAACGCCTTTTATTATTTAAAGCGTTCGGCGGATAAGGGGCATTCTCTGGCGCAGGGAGAAATTGGCAAAATGCTTTATGAAGGAAAGGGCGCTCCTCAGGATTATCAGGAAGCTATCCGCTATCTTTTAATGGCAGCGAACCAAGGCAACATAGATGCTCAGATGAACTTAGGCGAGTTCCTTTCCAATCAAAGCGTAAAGGGTGCGCCGATTAACTTTATCCATGCGCATAAATGGTACAACATTGCCGCCGCTTATGGCGAAGAACCCTTCCGTACGCAGGCCACGGAAAAAAGAGATGAGTTGGTAAAGAAAATGGATCCGGCGCAAATCCAAGAAGCTCAAAGCTTAGCCGGTAAATGGATACCCAAAACTCCCGAAGAATCGCTTCCGTCTTTTTATGCCGAAGATAAGGATAACATCTTTTCTAAACGCTCGGATAAAAAGAATAAAACAGATAAAGCAGCTAAAACAGATAAAATAAGTAAAGTGGATTCTGCCGTAAAGAAAACGACAGAAAAAGCTGGCAGTATGATGGATAAGGTTAACTCTCTCTTGGATTGGGACAGTAAAGATTCCTCTGCGGAAAAGTCCAAAGTTGAAGATAAGCCCAAAGCTGAAAGCAAGCCAAAGGCGGAAACTAAGCCCAAAGCAGAGGAAAAAGAAGCTGCCGAGCCAAAATCTACGGAACCGGTGGTGTTTGAAGATATGCAGATGTTTGATGACATTATGGGTATATCCCCTAATGCAAAGAAAAAATAGTCCTCTAAAAAACACGGGAGAAACTGCCGATGACAAATAATTCTCAAGTAATAAATAAGCAATTTAAGTATCCTGACGGCTCTTATATTTCCTATCGGCAAATAAAAGGTAGTTCTCCGGGTATTTTTTATATGCATGGTTCTCAGTCGAGTATAGACTCGACCAAAGCCTTGTTCGTGGAAAATTATTGCAAAGAAAACGGCATAGGCTTTACGTCCTTTAATTTTACCGGTCACGGAGATTCTTCCGGCAAATATACGGACGGAACTATCAGTATTTGGCTTCGTGATGCACTTGCGGTAATGGACAATCTTACCTCCGGCGATCAGATAGTTATCGGCAGCAGTCTTGGCGGTTGGATAATGCTTTTGCTTGCCATGCGCCGTCCGGACAGGGTTAAGGGAATGATAGGGCTTGCGGCGGCTCCGGACTTTACGGTTTGGCTATGGGAAGCCTTGCCTCAGGATATGCGGGACAAGCTGTTGCAAGACGGGATTATTTATACTCCGAGTGAGTATTCCGAAGAAGGTGAGCCTTGGACCTTAGAACTTATCCAAGACGGCAATAATAATTTGGTGCTGAATCACCCGATTACTACGGACGCAAAAGTAATTCTTTTCCAAGGGGATAAGGACGATTGCGTTCCGGTTGATGTGCCTTTAAAAATAAAGGATCGCCTGACCTCCAAAGAGGTGAGGGTGATAATACTCAAAGGTGGAAAACATAACTTATCAGAACCGCATGAACTTTTATACTTACAGAATGCTATCAAAGAAATAGTGCTGTAAAAGAAATACTATAATATTATTTTTATTTGACGGTTTACGAACTGATATTTTTATGTTTTTATATACGTTGTATATAAAGATTCGCTTCGTGTTTGCTAAGGAAAAGCTATGGATAACAGGGATTTAAACAGTACGCGCAAAGATACTTTGGCGCTTGTCTTGGCGGGAGGCAGAGGCTCTCGCTTAAAACAGCTTACGGACAACCAGTCTAAACCGGCGGTTCCCTTTGGAGGAAAGTTTCGGATTATTGACTTCCCGTTATCCAACTGTATCAATTCGGGTATTCGCCGGATTGGTGTTTTGACGCAGTACCGCGCTCATACTTTAATCAAGCACTTGCAGCGAGGCTGGAGCTTTTTGCAGCCGGAGTTGAATGAGTTTGTGGAAATCTGGCCGGCTCAGCAGCAGACTTCGGGAGAGACTTGGTACCAAGGCACCGCCGATGCTGTTTTCCAGAACATTGAAGTTATCTTAGAGCATAATCCCAAATATATTTTAATCCTTGCCGGCGATCATATTTACAAGCAGGATTATTCCAAGATGCTTGCCGACCATATCGACAGCGATGCGCAAGCTTCGGTTGCCTGTATTGATGTTCCAATTCAAAGCGCAAAGGAGTTTGGCGTTGTCGGCGTTGATGACCAGGATAACATCATTAACTTTGTTGAAAAGCCGATAGACCCTCCGTCTATTCCCGGTCGTCCGGACAGAGCTTTTGCCAGCATGGGTATTTATATTTTTAACGCTGATTTCTTGATAGATTTACTGCGCAAAGATGCCGAAGACAGCAACTCATCTCATGATTTTGGTAAAGACATTTTGCCGTCTTTGGTTGGCAAGGCAAAACTTCATGCTCACCGCTTTAACAAAAGCTGTGTTTATAACAAAGAAGATGAACCGTATTGGCGAGATGTCGGAACCTTAGATGCTTATTGGTCTGCCAACATTGATTTAACCTATGTTGTTCCGGACTTGGATTTATATGATTCTTCTTGGCCGATATGGACCTTCCAAGAGCAGCTTCCTGCAGCTAAGTTCGTATTTGAAAGCGAACTCAGAACCGGTATGGCTTTACGTTCTTTGGTCTCCAGTGGGTGTATTATTTCCGGTTCTTTGATTAAAGGCTCTTTGCTGTTTACGAATGTTTTGGTGCATTCCTTTGCCCTTGTTGAAGACTCGGTTGTGCTTCCGAACTGTGTAATTCATCGTAATGCCAGAGTGCACAAAGCTATTTTAAGTGCAGGGTGTGTTGTTCCTCGTGGATTGGTCGTCGGTGAAGATCCGGAGTTTGATAAGAAGTATTTTTATCATACGGAAAACGGCATAACTCTGGTAACACCGCAAATGATTCAAAATTACTTGGATAGCGTAAACGCTTAATTTTCCTTTAAAAGGGGTATACGGCTATGAAAATAAGAACTGTTTTCTCAGGGATTTCGGCTCTTGCGATAATCTCTGCGTCATTTTCTGCGTTTGCGGCAGAGGAAAAAATCGGCCTTGATAAGCGCAAAGACTTATCTGTTGCGATTTATAATTCCAATCTGGCTTTGGTAAAGGATAAAAGAAGCGTAGACCTATCTTCTGGCATAAATGATTTGGCTTTCATTGACGTGTCGGCTCAAATCCGACCGGAAACGGCACTTTTACAAGGAAAAGGAATTAAAGTTTTGGAACAGAACTTTAATTTTGACCTTTTGTCTCCGGCATCTTTGTTGGAAAAGTATATCGGGCGGCAGATAAAAG
>JAFWAG010000021.1 GCA_017507765.1 Alphaproteobacteria bacterium
CTCCGGCACTGCGGGGAGAAAAACCGTCTCCACACGTTCATCCACCGAGCGATTGATTGACGCAAGCCAATATTCATAATCGAAATCCGAGGTGTTTCTGATCCCCTTGACTATTGCCGACGCACCGATATCAATAACATAATCGGCATGACGGATAGCATCTTCATCGTGTTCAACGACAATAACCGTATTATCGAGTTCTTTAAGGTGTTCCAAAGCCTCCAAAAGCTTGTCATTATCTCTTTGGTGCAAGCCGATAGAAGGTTCATCAAGAACATAAAGAACGCCGGTAAGTCCGGAACCTATCTGGGAAGCAAGTCGGATACGTTGGCTTTCTCCGCCGGATAAGGTTGCCGAAGCACGACCTAAAGTAAGGTATCCAAGGCCTACATCGTTTAAAAATCCTAATCTTTCATTGATTTCCCGTAAAATTCGCCGAGCTATTTCTTTGTCTTTCTCTCTCAGCTTATCTTCCAGATTTAGAAACCACTCTTTTGCTGCGACAATAGACTTTTCCGATGCTTCACTGATATTTAAGCCCCCTACTTTAATTGCCAAGGCTTCCGGACACAGTTTAGCTCCGTGGCAGCTTTCGCAAGGAGAGGTGCTTTGATAGCGGGATATTTCTTCTCTGGACCAGTTGGAATCTGTTTCGATAAAGCGGCGTTCCATATTGTTAATTACGCCTTCAAACGGACGGTTAGTAGTAAACTTGCGGTCGTATCCGTTATCATAATGAATGGTAATATTTTCATTTCCGGAGCCATAGAACAAGGTTTGCTTCATAGCTTCCGGCAAGTCTTTAAATGGGGTATTCATGGAAGCCCCGTATTTTTCACAAATACTTTCAAGCATTTGCTCGTACATTGAGGAACCGTTTAAAAAAGCCGGAGCAAAAGCTCCTTGTCTTAAAGACAGGTTTTTATCCGGCACAACCAATTCCGGATCGACATAAAGGCGCACCCCTAAACCGTCGCATTCTGGGCAAGCCCCATGCGGGTTGTTAAAGGAAAACAGCCTTGGTTCGATTTCTTCGATGGTGAAGCCGGAAACCGGACAGGCAAACTTGGAAGAAAAGATGTTTTCTTCATGCGTTTCGGCATTTTCTACGATTAAAAGCCCGTCGGAAAGGTTTAAGGCGGTTTCTACGGAATCTGCCAGTCTTCGTTCAATATCCGGCTTTATGGCTAAGCGATCGACTACAACATATATGTCATGTTTAAAGTTTTTGTTTAAGTCGGGGAAATCCTCGATTTCATACATTTTACCGTCGACTTTAACCCGCCCGAAGCCTTTTTTCTGCAAAGCTTTAATTTCTTTTTTGAACTCGCCTTTTTTGCCTCTGGCAATCGGCGATAGAAGGTAGATTTTGCTTCCTTCCGGCATAACAGTTATTCTGTCGACAATCTGAGAAACGGTTTGGCTTTCAATCGGCAATCCGGTAACCGGAGAATAAGGGATGCCTGTCCTTGCCCACAAAAGACGCATATAATCATATATTTCTGTTGCCGTTCCGACTGTCGAACGAGGATTATGAGAAGAGGTTTTCTGCTCAATGGAAATAGCCGGAGACAATCCTTCGATTAAGTCTACATCAGGTTTTTTCTGGACTTCCAAAAATTGACGGGCATAGGCGGATAAGCTTTCGACATAGCGACGTTGTCCTTCTGCGTATATCGTATCAAAAGCCAAAGAAGACTTACCTGAACCGGAAAGTCCTGTGATTACTACCAAACTGTTGCGGGGAATATCAACATCGACATTGGCAAGGTTATGCTCTCTTGCTCCCCGAACTTTTATAAATGATGCCATTTTTGTCCACCCTGTACCCTTTAAAATAACCGCATAATATAGGGGAATAAGGTGCTAAGGTCTATAGATAATTAGGCTTTATGGTAATTTTTTGTGCATTTAAATAAAAAGCATTTATTTTATGCATTACTTGTTATAAATTAACCTTAAGGTTAAAGTTTATTTTTGGATTTTGTTGTATGAAAATAAATGCTTATCGTTTTGCAACCTGCTTGGGTTGGCCTTTCATTCTGGCATATCTTGCCAGACGCAAAATGAAGGGCAAAGAAGACTTGGAGCGTTTTGGTGAGCGTCTTGGTATTCCGGGAATGGAACGACCGCAAGGCCGTTTGGTCTGGTTCCATGGCGCAAGTGTCGGTGAAACGATTTCTATGCTTCCGTTGATTGATAAGGTTTTAGACGCTTATCCGGATATTTCCGTTTTGGTTACTTCCGGTACGGTAACGTCCGCAAAAATTATGGAACAGCGTTTACCAAAAAGAGCGATTCATCAATATGTTCCAGTTGATTGCGCAAGTTATACAAAAAGATTTATATCTTACTGGCACCCTGATGTAGCCCTGTGGTTTGAATCTGATTTTTGGCCAAACCTGCTTAATTCTGCCCATGAAGCCAAGATACCTCTATTGTTGATTAACGGCAGGATTTCAAATCGTTCTTTTGCCAGATGGCGCAGACTGCCCTATTTTATAAAAAAGTTGCAGAAGTTGTTTGCTTTATCTTTGGGACAAACGGATTTAGACGCCGAAAGACTAAAGATTTTGGGTGCAGAGAATGCGTATTGTCTTGGCAATCTTAAATGTGCTACCGAGCCTTTGCCCGCTGATGATAAAGCTGTGCAAGAGTTTAAGGAAAACATAGGTTCTCGTCCTTGTTGGATTGCTGCCAGTACCCATAATCCCGAAGAATTGGAAATTGCCAAAGCACACCTGCAAATAAAGAAAGAGTTTCCCTCTTTATTAACAATAATTGTTCCCAGACACCCTACTCGCGGAAAAGAAATAGCCAATGGAATCAACGCTATTGGCTTGACAACGGCAGTACGGAGTAAGCACGAAAGACTTACTCCGGAAACTGATGTTTATATTGCTGATACCATTGGGGAAATGGGGCTTTTTTATCGTTTGGCTAAGATAGTCTTTGTCGGCGGTTCGTTAATTCCTCACGGCGGGCAAAACTTCTTAGAGCCGGCTCGCCTTGATTCCGCCATTATTCTGGGGTCTCACATGGAAAACTTTGCCGACATGACGGCTAAAGCATTGCAGGCAGGAGCTGTAATTCAAATAAATAAAAACAAAGATTTATCAGAAGAAGTTATATCTTTACTTAAAAATCCGAAAGACGTTTCTTCCCTGTGTCGTAAGGCATCTGATTTTGCCGGAAATGAAAGCAAAGTTCTTGATCGTGTGTTCAATAAAATCAAACCATGGCTGGATAAGAAATAATGGCATTAAAGATTTGGGAAACAAAAAGAAGTTTTCTTGGGGCTGCATTAGTCCCTTTTTCTTGGCTTTATTCTGTCGGAGCAACATTTGACCGCCTTTCCAAGTACCCGCAGAGAGTTAATGTTCCAGTAATTTGCTTGGGCAATTTAACTGTCGGAGGTAGCGGCAAAACCCCTGCGGCCTTATCTTTGGGCGCTATTTTACAAAAGCATGGCTATAAACCGTTTTTTCTTACCCGAGGATACAAAGGAAAAATAAAAGGCGTTGTCGTTGATAAATCGCTCCATACTGCCAAAGATGTCGGAGATGAGGCTATGCTTCTTGCGGATACGGCTCCGACCGTAGTTAATCCCAACCGTTTCCAAGGCGCAGAAACTGCCATTGCCGCAGGTGCCGATATTATTATTATGGACGACGGCTTTCAAAATTATGGCTTATACAAGGATAAATCGTTATTAGTTTTTGACGGCAGCTATGGATTAGGCAACGGCAGAGTGTTGCCAGCCGGACCTTTAAGAGAAAGCTTAAGCCACGGATTAAAAAGAGCCTCCGGCATTGTTATTGTTGGCGAAGACACTTCCGGCATAGCGGAGCAAATCAAAGCCATAAATCCGTATTTGCCGTTTTTTGCTT
Source organism: Alphaproteobacteria bacterium (assembly GCA_017507765.1). GTDB lineage: Bacteria > Pseudomonadota > Alphaproteobacteria > CACZRW01 > CACZRW01 > RGIG5556. Next base: position 3,891 of record JAFWAG010000021.1, read on the forward strand.
GCATTGTTATCCCTGATGAAGAAGTTATTTCTACCTTAAAGGATAAAAAGGTGATTGCTTTTGCGGGTATTGGCAGGCCGGATAAGTTCTTTGCCATGCTTGACCGTTATGGGGTTAATATTATCGCCAAACAAGCTTTCCCTGATCATTACGCCTATCAAGATGCGGATATAAAAGCCTTAAAGGAACAAGCAGCTGCCTCTGATGCTGTTTTGGTTACTACGGATAAGGATAAAGTAAAGCTTTCATCTTTGGTTAAAGAAGATATAATCTCCGTTCCGGTAAAACTTTCTTGGCAGAATGAAGCCCAATTATTAGATTTTTTAATGTCGCATGAGTGAAAACGTTAAACAGATATACGAAAAACATTCAAAAAACCGCCCCTTAAAGCAGGTTGCGTACTTTTTGCAAGCCCTGTTTGGCTTTCCGCTGATTATTTTTCTGCGCATTTTGCCGGTTGATATCGCATCATATATATGCGGGAAGACTGCTCGTTTGGTTGGTCCTTTGCTAAAAGAACATAAAGTTGCGCTTTTAAATCTTGAACTTGCTTTTCCGGATAAAAGCTCAAAGGAGTTAAGACGCATAGCCCTTAATGAATGGGAAAACCTTGGCAGAGTTATCGGAGAGTTCCCGCATATTTCTCAGCATGAGTTATTTTTAAGCCGTATGGAAATAATCGGTCAGGAATATGCTCTTGATGTGTTGAATAAAGGCAATGGCGGAGTTTTTGTTTCTGTTCACATGGGGAATTGGGAACTTTGTTCCTTGGTTGCTAACAGCTTAGGAATAAAGCTTAATACGGTTTATCGTAGCCCGAACAATCCGTTCTTTGAAAAAATCTTCCGTTTCCGCACCTCGGAAAACAGCGGAGAAGTTATTCCGAAGAGCGCTCATTCCGGCAGCCGTATAATCCGTATAATCAAAGACAAAGGCTTTGTCGGTATGCTTATTGACCAGAAACTTCGTGAAGGATTAGAGCTTAAGTTTTTTGGTAAACCGGCAATGACAACCCATTCCCCTGCTCTTCTTGCCTATCGTTATGGCTGTCCGATTATTATGGTTAAAATCGAACGAACCAAGGGCGTACATTTTAAAGTTACCATGTATCCGCCGATTTACGCCAATCAGGAAGAAAAAAACGAAGAAAACATCAAACATCTTTCGCAAAAGCTTAATGATAATATCGAAGAATGGATAAAAGAAAATCCGTCCCAATGGCTTTGGATACATAAGCGTTGGAATCAGGAAGTCTTTTCCAGCGATAAAAAATAACCTTCCATAAACACAAAATCCTGTATTAAAAGCCTCTATATTCGGCCAGATATAGCTAAATGCTTGATTGTAATATTTTTTTAATATTTTATTATAGACAAATGTATTGAAATAAAAAATCCCCTATGTTAATGATTTGTTAATAATTGACTTGGTTTTTATGATTTTCGGTTAGCAAAGCGGGGGTTGTGATGAACGAAGAAGTTAGTTTTTACGGGGATAAAAAAGTTGATGAAAAATTACTTTTTAATCTCTTGAAAGAAATAAGTAGGAATGCTGATTCCGGAGTCTTTTTCCGTAAAAACAAAGAAATAAGGCTTGCTTTAAAGAAACATTACTCTCTTTCCCACAGCCAGGACATGATAAGGAAATCTTTCGGCTTTATTGATAAAGAGGGCAACAGCTTATTGAGTGTTGCTTATGAATATCAAAACATTGCCGCGATTAACATCATTACTTCGTTTATTCTTGCTCACGGCATCGAAGATTCTTCATTGTATCAGCCCTTAACAAGCCCGAAACAGTTAATGCTACACAGAAAAATCGGCTCGCTGGGAGGATTTGCCAAGAATCTGGTTAGCATTTTTAACCAACAGCTTAATTCCGGCAATCAGAAAGAATCTTCCCGTTTAATAACGTGTTATACATTTGTGGCTCTTCCCAGAGATATCCAGAATGCCAATAAAGTTATTACGGATATTCCTCAAAGAACCCAACCGATTACCTTTAAAAGCAAAGTAAAACGCCGGATAAAGGATATAAAACGCCCGTTAAGCTGTTGTTTATCTCCGTTTGGGGTAATCAGCCGCCCTTTCCTTTAGGGATAAAAGGTAAATAAAACCTTGCGGATAAGGCAAAAATAAAGGGGAGGCTTGAAAGCTTAACCTCCCCCATACCCGCCGTACTCTTTCGGGTATAAAAAGAGTATAGTGCATACGATTGTATGTTGCAAGATTATTTTTTAATTTTTTATTCTAAGCCTTCGGTAGAGCCTGTGAACTTAACAATTCTCCCCACCTCTTCCTTTGCCTTATCAAAAGCTTTCTTAGCTCGTAAAACGGCGGCTTCCGCTTGTTTGGCATCAGCAGCTTCTTCCGCCAATCTGGAAGCATTTTCGGCTTCATATCCGGCGTCGTCAATTTTCTTTGCCGCATCGGAAATAATCGGCGCAAAAGGATTGGCCTTTTCCATATCCCGAGCATACTTCACAAACTTTGCCGCATCTTGAGCATATTTTTTTGCGGTTGCTTTGGCGGAAATCGTCAAAACTTTAGCATAATTAGCATTGATTTTATCGATTGGTTCTTGGACTTTTTCGGTTATTCCCGCAATCAGTTTAATTTCGGCATCGGTTATATTTTCTTTGCCGACGAAATCAACCAACGGAGAAAAGTCCAAGAGCATTTTTTCGGCTAACATACGGTTTTCCGCTGCAATATTTTTGATAGAGGGAGTTATTTCTGCCATTTTTTCCGTAGTCAAAACTTTTTGATATGTATCTCCGACTTCTTTTTTCAAGGCTTCAAGTTTTTCCGTAAAGTCTTGTTCTTGTTTCAAAGCTTCGGTTTCTTGGATTTTAGCTTTTTCCAAGGCCTCTTCTTTTATTTGTTCTTCTTTGGCTTTTGCTTCGCTCTGAAGCTGTTTTTCAAGCTCTGTGTCTGCGAAGGTGTATATCGGTGCATCAAGGGTTCCCTTAATGATAACCGAGTAAGCCGGAATGTTTAGCATTGTATCTTCCGGCACTTTGACGGTTGTATTTAAATCAGAAGTTGTAAGGTCTAATTTAAAGGCAACAAAGGATTTTTTGTCTTTATTGTACAATAAATCCAACGGAGCCGCCGTTATTTGACCGTTATTTATATTAAATGTTCCGGTTAAGCTGTTAAACGGAGTGTTGTTGTTTTGCAAAGCCTGCCGGAAGGAAGAAAGGAATGTTGCAGATTCCTCTTCACCGTCGTCAAAAGTCTTTTGTAAAAAGTCCTGCGCTTTAGTCAAAGATAAGCCGGCTATTTCCCCGTTTGCAAAAGTAAATGTTCCTGAACCGCCCATACCGGAAACCATTTCATAAACACTGTTTCCTTTACCGGTCATACGAACTTTGAAGTCAGCCATTTCTGCGGACAAGTTAACTTTGTCTTTAGCATCAAAAAGGCTATTTACTTTTACTTTTGTGCCGTTAGCTTCCGCTGTGAACAAAGGAAAATCAGGACGCAAATCAAGCATTCCTTTAATGTTAACCGTCCCCTCTTCTCCCATTTTTGCTTCAAGGGAAGTAAGTTCTGCAACCTTATTAAGCACTTTGATTTTTACCAGAGCGTCATTAAAGTTAGTTGTTCCGGCAACCAGAGTTTTTGCCGACAGATTAATTTGAGCCGTCAAAGTTTTCAAAAACTCGGTCAAAGCAAAAGGTTCTTTATCCCATTCCGGAGCTGTAGCCGGAAAAGCCGCCATGGTCTTGGTTGCAAAGTAATTATTTACATAGAACTTATCGGTTTCCAAAGATGCAATAAATACTTTCCGGTCATTTTTCTCTGATATTCCGGCATTTCCGGTAATTTTATCGGCTCCGATATTCAGTTCCAATCCGGTTATTTTGGTTTGTCCTTTGGTAACGTCAAAGTTTCCGAAAAACTTAAACTTACCCGTAATTTCCTGCGGTAGTTTATAGGAGGAGAATAAGCTGATTAAATTACGGGTTTGAGGGTGACGTATCTCAAAGGTAAACACGGCAGAAGAAGGCTTTTCTGCGGTTGCTTCTTCATAAGTTCCTTCGGCATTAAAGTAAGCTCCGGAAGTATCCCCCACCAGCTTAAATAAGATTTTTTCTTCAGAACCGTTTAAGGTGGCATCTAACAGAAGGTTAGTCATTTTTGCCGTATCAAAAGGCAAAGCTATACCCATGTCATTGATAATTTGATTAACTCGGCTAAGCTTAAGATTTACTTCCAAGTTCTTCAATACCAATGGTTTACCTTCTTCTAGTCCAGAAACCTCTCCTTGCAGGCTTGCTGAATTACCGGCGATATTGTTCATTCTGAATTCGGTTACATTGGCAATTCCGTCTTTAATGCTACCGTTAAAGACAATTCGAGGTGAAGAAATCTGACCGTATGCAGATTCGGAAATATCAAGTTTAATACGGGCATTATATTTATTGATAAATGGGAAAGCTTTGAAAATATCTTGTATTCCGGCGTTAATTCCTTTTTCCGAAATATTTTTGATATTGTCTTGTATTGTAGTTTTATTCAAAGATTCCTTAATGTTTATTCCGGCTATCTGCAAATCAAGGTCAAAGTTATCTTCTTGCAAAGCCAAATCCGTTCCGATTTTTCCGTCAACGCTTATACTTCCGGCTTTGAAAACGATTTTATCCAGATAAAAAGAGTTGGGATTTAAGGCAAGTTCAGCTTTAAATGTACTGTTATCCGGCGGGATACGGTCAGTAATTTCTGCGGGCAAAGGAAGAGCCAACCATTTAAGCAATTCTGCGGTTTTTTCTGACGATATATTAAAGTCTCCGGCAAGATTTAAGTCTTTTCCTTCCGCCGCTTTGGTTAATGTAAGGTTTCCTTGTAACAAGGAGGTTCCCGGCAGTTTAGCTTTTATATTACTGAAAGTTACGGTATTTTCCGAAGAATCAATCAGCATCGCCGTATCTTCTATGTTATCGTCATTATATTTTAATATATCGGCTTTAAGAGCAATCAAAGCGTTGTTGACAAAGGATATATTTCCTTCCGTTTCGCTTTGGCAGATATTCTTTATAAGGTCTACCCACGGCGAAAGCTCCAGATAGCTTATAATGAAATTAGCTCTAAGATTTTTATCTTCTTTGTTATTGGTTTCCGGCGCATACAAAGCAAAGGAGGCATCACCGACGGCAGAGTTTTCTCCTTGCTTTATCACAATATCGGCCAAGGAAACTTGGGTTCCCTGCATTTTAAGGGAAAGGTTTGCGGTAATCGGAGTTGTTAGATTGTCAGGAACTTTTACGTTCGGCATCCAAAAAGAAATAAGCTTGTCCGGATTAGCAATATCCGCCACCACATTTCCGGCGAAAGAAAAGCTTGGGGTTGAATGAATAAGCTTTCCGCTGATAGCTATTGAAGCTCCGGTATCGGGACGAGAGAACATAACATTTAATTCTGAAGGCTCTCTGGTATGAAGCTTATCCAAGGAAATAGCTAAACCTGTAGCTGCATCAAAAAGCTTAAACGTACCGTCAAAGCGATAAGGCCCCCGCAAAGTTTCGGCAATCATCTCTCCGTTCAGCTGTTCCAGATTATATTCAACATTCGAAGCTTTATTGGTAAAAATTATACTTCCGTCTTGAATGGTTAGACTGTCAAAAGAAACTTCGTCCGGCATATTTCCGGCATTTGCGTCCGTACCGTTTGAGTTAAGGAAATCAAGCGTCCAGTTAACTTTTCCGTCCGGCAAGACGTCTATATAAACTTTTGGCTTGATAAGTTCAGTTCTGGTAATTCTCAGATTACCGGAAATCAAAGATTTCAAATCCAGCTCTGCGGTAATCTTTTCAATTTCCAACATATTCGGATTTGTTGTTCCGGTTACATTCGCAATTCTGGTTCTTTCGGCAGTGATAGTGGGAGACGGCATAAACTTCAAAGAAAAGTCTCCGTCAACCGACACATTTCTACCGGTCATCATTTGGAGGTTTTCGGTAAACTTTTGCTTTAATCCCTCGTCATCAACCAAAAGAGGAACGGAAATTACTCCCCCTATTGCAACTAACACTATAATTGCCACTATAGTTAAAAGCTTTTTCATCTTGTCCTCTTTTGATTGTTGTGCAGAAGTTTAGTCTTTAAAGAGTTCCGAATAAACGGTCGCCGGCATCTCCCAAGCCGGGAATTATATAAGCTTGGTCATTCAAGCATTCATCAATAGCTCCGATATATATAGGTATTTCCGGATAAGCCTTAGAGAACACTTCAACAGCGTCCATAGCTCCAAGTAAAGCCACAAAAATCATTTTATCTGTTTTGACCCCACGTTTTTTCAAAGCTTCGACGGCGGCACAAGCAGAAAATCCGGTTGCGAACATAGGATCAACCAGAATGAAGTGTTGTTCTCTTACTTCCGGTATTTTTACAAAGTATTCGATTGGGCGTTTTGTTTCATGGTCACGATACATTCCTACGTGTCCGATTGCGGAATTAGGCAGAATATTTAACAATCCGTCTGCCATGAACAAACCGGCTCTTAAGATAGGAACGATAATAGGAGGCTCGCCTTCCAAAACCGGAGCTTTTTCCATGGTACACATCGGGGTATCGATTTTTCTGGTTGTCAAAGGCAGAGCCTTTGTCGCTTCATAACCGATTAAGACGGCTATTTCTTTTAACAAGTCCCGAAAATCACGAATCGAAGTATTTTTATCCCGCATATGGGACAATTTGTGCTGAACCAAAGGGTGGTCTACTACAAACAAACTTGGGTGTTCAGGATATTGTTTCATAAGGATTTTCCTTTCATTAGGCTTTATTTTTTATATATATTTTTTAATCAGTATATACAAGAGAACCTATAGGCTATATCTTTTCCCACGATTTTAAAAACAATATTTTACGCACAAAGCAAAAATAAATTAACTTTATTTTATTAAATATAGCATAAAGCTTCTTTACAAGGGAAAATAGGTCGCCATGAACATTGCGGATATTATACATCATAAATTAGAGCGCAAACAATGGACCAAGAAAGAAATCGACTTTTTGGTAAATGGCTTGCTTGACTGGTCGGTATCGGAGGCAGAGGCTGGTGCCGTTATTATGGCAGTATCTTTTTTCGGTTTAAGTGCGGAAGAAACGGTCAATTTAACTTCTGCCATAGCGAAATCCGGCGACAAAATAAACTGGAAATCATCTAAACTTAACGGCCCGTTATTGGATAAGATATCTTCCGGCGGCATTGGGGATAAAATCACTTTGATTTTAGCACCGTTAGTTGCGGCCTGCGGCGGTTATGTTCCGATTATATCTGCCAGAGGCCTTGGCTTTTCCGGCAATACCATAGATAAGCTTGAAAGCATTCCTAATTACGACGGCGAACCTTCGGTTGCAGAGTTTCAATCCATTACCAAAGATATTGGTTGTGCGATTGCTTCCGAAGCCCCTCATTTTGCTCCTGCAAACCGCAGTTTATATACGATAAGAGAAGCCATCGGAGCATCAGATTGTATTTCTCTTTTGGTTGCCTCCATGCTTTCCCGTAAGCTAGCCGCCGGCTCCAAAGCTTTGGTGGCGGATATAAAAGTCGGCAGCGGAACGGTTATTTCGGACATAGAAACCGGCAGACTTATGGCCAACACCCTTTTAAATACGGCAAAATCTTTAGGAATGTCCGTAACGGCAGTAATCTCAGATTCGCACCAAGTCATAGGCAAAAGTGCCGGCAATGCGGTGGAAGTCGAAGAAGCCATAGAGTTTTTAATCGGCAAACATCAAGATTTGCGGCTTATGGAGTTAGTATTAAGCCTTGGTACGGAAATGCTTTTGGCAGGAAAGCTTATAACCTCTTATGAAGAAGGAAAACGCCGTCTTCGTGCCGCTTTGGATAGCGGAGAAGCCGCCGAAAAGTTCTCTCGTATGGTTATGCGCCTTTCCGGAGTTGGCAATATCTTGGAAAAATACCATACGATTTTACCAAAAGCACCGATTATCCGTCCGGTTTTCCCCGATAAAGAAGGATATATTTCTTCTTTGGACGGCAAAAAGATTGCCTCTTGTCTTGTGGTTATGAATGCCGCCCGCATCAGCCTTGACGAGATTATTGATTATCGTTCGGGACTTTCTTCTTGTCGCTCTTTGGGTGATTTTGTGGATTTGGATACGCCGCTGGCTTATATTCACGCCAAAGACGAAGCTTCTTTTGCAGAAGTTTCAGAAATCATAAAGGAAGCCTTCACTATCAGTGAAATAGCTCCGGAAAAGGCTCCGGTAATTTATGAAACCCTCACCTGATAATTAAAAGGAAATCCTCTTGTCGTGAAAAGAGTTATTGTTTGTATTTTGGATTCTTTTGGTATCGGCGGCGCTCCCGATGCTGCCGCTTATGATGATAACGGCGCAGACACTCTTGGTCATATTGCAAAAAATTATCCTTTACATATCCCTAATTTATTAAAAAACGGACTTGGTGAAGCTTATTTTATGTGTAACGGCCGCTATCCTCAAGGATTTAACCGAGAAGAAGAACCGGACGGAGCATATACCTATGCCTCTGAACAGAGTATTGGCAAAGACACCCCAAGCGGTCATTGGGAACTGATGGGACTTCCTGTTACCACCCCTTGGAGCCTTTTTCCCAAAGAATATCCAAGTTTTCCGCCGGATATACTGGAAAAAATAGCCAAGGAAGTAAATATTGACGGTTTCTTAGGGAACTATGCCGCTTCGGGAACAGAGATACTTAAAGAATTAGGCGAAAAGCATTTACATCTTCTTTCCGAAGGTAAAGCTCTGCCGATAGTCTATACTTCTGCCGACAGCGTTATGCAGATAGCCGCCCACGAAGAATTGTTCGGCTTGGAACGCTTATATCAAGTATGCCAAAAAGCAAGAGAAATCATGGACGATGCCGGCTATATGCTTGGCAGAGTTATTGCCCGCCCGTTTTTGGGTGAAACCTCCGCTACTTTCAAACGAACTCCCAACCGTCATGATTATTCTTTGCCTCCGCCCTCTCCTACCATTCTGGAGTATTTGGTAGGTCAAGGAAAACAGATAACCGGCATAGGCAAAATATATGATATTTTTGCAGGTAAAGGGATAACGAAAAAGATTTTAGCCAGCGGCAACGAAGATATTTTCTCTGTTTTGGTTTCTGAAATCAAAAACAATGCTTCTGCGGCGGTTATTCTGGCTAACTTTGTTGATTTTGATATGCTTTACGGTCATCGCAGAGATATCAAAGGATACGCCAAAGCCTTGGAGTATTTTGACTCCTGCCTGCCTAAATTAAAGGAAGCGATGAGAGATGATGACATTTTAATAATTACGGCTGACCATGGCTGTGATCCCGATTTTAAAGGCGTAAACCATACCCGTGAATGCATTCCCGTTTTAATCAGCGGCAAGAATATCCAAGGAAAAAGCCTTCCTCCCGCAGATTCTTTTTGTATCGTTGCCAAGGTAATAAATCAGCATTTAGCTGTTAACTATTCGTTAAGTAACTGATTTTTGTAATAACCGTAACAAAGGTTGATTTGAGAAATCCCGATTTTCCTGATACTTTTCTGGAAAATAAACTATTAAAGTAAACGGAAAGGGATATTTTCATGTCAGACAAAGAACTTCACAATCAGCAAGATACTGAAGGCTTTATGGCTGAATATGCCTTAAAGCAAAAAACTATCCGTAACGCTATCAGCTGCTACGGTGTTGGTTTGCATTCCGGTTCAAAAGTAAAACTCACTTTAAAGCCTGCGGATATTGATTCCGGCATTACTTTTTTCCGTACGGATATTTCCGGTAACGGTGCCGCAATCAAAGCTGATTATCGCAATGTTGTCGATACTCGCCTTTGCACCTGCCTTGGCGACGGCAAAGGCAATAATATTGCTACGGTTGAACATTTGATGTCCGCCATTCACGGTTTGGGGATTACCAACTTAAATGTTGAAGTAAGCGGTCCGGAAATGCCGATTTTGGACGGCAGCGCATCTTCCTTTGTCTTTTTGTTAAACAGTGCCGGCTTGGAAGTCCAAGATGCCCCGTTAAAAGCAATCAGAATAAAGAAATCCGTTACGGTTTCTGAAAACGGAGCTTTTGTAACTCTGCTTCCTTCTTCTACACTGTTTAATATTGATTTCTCTTTGGATTATTCTGCTTGCCCGTTTATCGGCCGCCAGCAAATGGATTTTGCTTTAAATCCTGTTGAGTATGTTCAAAATATTTCTTCGGCTCGTACATTTGGACTTGCGAAAGAAGTCGAACAGATTAAAGCCATGGGACTTGCCAAAGGCGGTTCTTTGGAAAACGTTTTGGTTGTTACCGACAAAGATGTTTTAAATCCGGAAGGACTTCGTTACGAAGACGAATTCGTACGTCATAAAATCCTTGACGCTGTTGGCGATATGTACATGGGCGGCTATACCTTGATTGGCACCATGATTGCTTCCAAATCGGGACATCGTATGAACAATCTTGCTTTGCAGGCATTGTTTGCCGATAAAGATGCTTGGGAATTAGTTGAAGTTACCGCCAATAATTATCCGGTTTCTCTTTCTAATTTAAAGAAACGGAACATCGCCTAAAAAATCCTTATTGTCTTATAATTAAATTGATGCATATTTACCCTCAAGGTGTTATGCTCTGTGGCGATTTATAATTATATGGATAAGTTTCTTATGGCTAATTTCGGACGTTTTATTGCTTTTTTGTTTTTGTTTTTTGTGGTTGTTATGTTTGTCGGCAGCTGTGCCTCAGATGCGGACAAAGCCCAAAAAGAGCGCACGGTTGAAGAATTATACAACGAAGGTTATGAGGCTTTAGGCAAGCATAATTATGAAAAAGCCGCTAAAATGTTTGATGAATTGGAACGCCAACACCCCTATTCTTCTTGGGCGTCAAAGGCGGAGCTTATGGCGGCATATTCTTATTATGAAAACGAAAAGTATGATGATGCGATTTTAGCCTTAGACCGTTTTATTCAGCTTCACCCCGGCAATAAAAACACACCTTACGCATATTATATGCGAGCCATGTGCTTTTATGAGCAGATATCTGATGTTTATCGTGATCAAAAAATCACCCTTCTTGCCCGTGATGCGCTTCAAGAAGTGTTCAGACGTTTTCCAGACAGTGTTTATGCCCGTGATGCCAAAGTTAAATACGATTTGACCATAGACCACCTTGCGGGAAAAGAAATGGCTATCGGCCGTTATTATCAAGAACAGAACGATATTCTGGCGGCACTTAACCGTTATCAGCAGGTTGTTATTGAATATCAGACGACCACTCATGTTCAGGAAGCTTTATATCGTTTGGTTGAATGCTATACGACCTTAGGCTTAAAGAAGGAAGCAATCCGCAGTGCGGCGGTTTTGGGATACAACTATCCGAACAGCGAGTGGTATGATATGGCGTACAAGCTTGCGGAACTTGACGCAGAACAGTTAAAGAAAATCAAGGAAGAGGAAGCCGAAAACTCTTGGTTAGGCTTGTCTTTTTAACCTCCGGCATTAACAAAAGAGCAAAAAATGTTGGTAAGCCTTAATATTCGCAATGTTGTTTTAATTGAACATTTAAATCTTACTTTTCCGGCGGGTTTATGCGTTTTTACGGGCGAAACCGGAGCTGGCAAATCAATTTTGTTGGATTCTCTGGCGTTGGCTCTTGGCTCCCGCATGGATTCCGGCTTGATTCGCAAGGGCGAGAAACAAGCTTCGGTAACGGCGGAGTTTTCGGTTCCTTGTGACGCCGAATGTTTTACGCTTTTAAATGAACATGGGATAGAAGCTTCGGACGGAACATTATTCTTGCGGCGGATTATCAGTGAAGACGGTAAAAGCCGAGCCTTTATCAATGACGAGCCGGTAAGCGTCTCCTTTTTAAAGCAAATCGGAGAAATCCTTTTGGAAGTCCATGGCCAGTTTGCCAGTTATGGCTTGCTTGATTCTTCTACCCACATCGACATTTTGGATAAATACGGGAAGTTGGAAAGCAAAGTAAAGGCTTGCCAAAATGCCTTTACCAAATGGAAAGAAAGCAAAGAAGAGCTTATAAAAGCACGGGAAGACGCCGAAAAACTGCAAGCCGAAGAAGATTATCTCCGTCATGTTTATGGGGAATTGGAAACTCTGTCTCCCAAATCCGGCGAAGAAGAAGCATTGGCCAACCGCCGCACTCTTCTTATGAATAGTGAAAAAATATCCGAAAATCTGGAATCTGCTTACACTGCTTTGCAAGGTTCTGCGGGAGCGGCAACGGGGCTTAGAGACGCCGAACGGAGCATAGAACGCCTTTCCGGCATTTCCGAAGACGATGATTTTACAAAGATACAGGAAGCCTTGGCCAGAGCTTCCATAGAGTTTGATGAAGCGGCAAACCTTATTGACAGCGTTCGTAGCCGTATGGTTTTTGATGTTCGGGAATTAGAGGAAATCGAAGACCGTCTTTTCACTTTACGGGATTTAGCCAGAAAGCATAAAACCACACCAGACACCCTGCCCGAACTTATGGAAAGCTTTGCCGCTCGTTTAAACAGCATCGACCTTGCCGATGAAAATATCGGAGCCTTGGAAGCAAAGGAAGCTACCGATAAAGCAGACTATCAAAAGAAAGCCGAGGATTTAAATCTTGCCCGTATTTCTGCGGCAAATAAGCTTGATAAAGCCGTAATGAAAGAGCTTCCGGCGTTAAAATTGGAAAAAGCTTCCTTCTTTACTGTCATGGAAAAACTTCCGGAAACTTTGTGGAATCCCAAAGGCATGGATAAAGTTTCCTTTTTGGTGGCGACGAACAAAGGAAGAGATGCTGCGCCTTTGGCAAAGATTGCTTCCGGCGGAGAACTTTCCCGCTTTATGTTGGCTTTAAAGCTTAATTTAGCGGAACTTGATACCGTTCCGGCGTTAATCTTTGATGAAATTGACAGCGGTATGGGTGGAGCGGCAGCCACTGCTATCGGCGAACGTTTGGCAAGACTGTCAAACAAGTGTCAGGTTATGGTTGTAACTCATTCCCCGCAAGTCGCCGCTTTTGCCGATTATCATCTGTTCGTTGCAAAGTCTGCCACTGCCGGCGGTTTAACTGCCACCCAAGTTAAAGAATTGAGCGGAGAAGCCCGCAAAGAAGAAATTGCCCGTATGCTTTCCGGCTCCCGAATCAGCGATGAAGCCAGAGCCGCCGCCGGAGTATTGTTGGAGTCAACATGGAAAAAACAAGCGATATAGACGTATTTTCTCTCACCAAAGCCCAAGCGGAAGCAGAGCTTGAACGGCTTGCCGAAGCAATTATGCTTTATGATGAAGCCTATCATCAAAAAGACGCTCCTTTGGTGTCGGACGCCGAATATGACGCCTTAAAACGCCGCAATGATGCGATAGAGTTTCGTTTTCCGGAACTTATCAGGAAAGATAGCCCTTCTTCTCGGGTTGGGTATACTCCCGGCAAAGAGTTCGCAAAAGCCACCCATAAAGTACCCATGCTTTCTTTAAGCAATATTTTCACCGATGAAGATGTTTATGACTTTACCGACCGTATTCGGAACTTTTTAGGTCTTACAGAAGACGAGCCTTTGGAAATTGTTGCCGAACCGAAAATTGACGGACTTTCTTTTTCTGCTCTTTATCAGAACGGGGATTTTGTTCGTGGAGCTACTCGGGGAGACGGTGTAACCGGTGAAGATATCACGCAAAATCTTTTAACCATCGCCGAACTTCCGAAAGAATTATCCGAAGAACCGGAAAATATAGAAATCCGTGGGGAAGTTTATATGAAAAAAGAAGACTTCTTCCGCCTTAATCAAGAACAGGAAAGCAAAGGAAAAAGCTCTTTTGCCAACCCTCGTAATGCGGCAGCCGGTTCTTTGCGTCAGCTTGATGCCCGTATTACCGCCGCTCGGAAATTAAGCCTTTTTGCTTATGCTTACGGCGAACTTGCCAAAGAAGCCCCATGGCAAACGCATTATGACTTTCTTCAGCATTTAAAAGCATGGGGATTTCCGGTAAATCCGGAAATAACTCTTTGCCGCAACAGCGAAGAAATGATTGCTTTTTACCATTATATTATGGAAAAACGCCCTTCTTTAAACTATGACATTGACGGTGTGGTTTATAAAGTAAACCGGCTTGACTGGCAAAAGCGTCTAGGCTTTATCAGCCGCGCTCCCCGTTGGGCAATCGCGCATAAGTTCCCTGCGGAACAAGCGCAAACCTTACTTAAAGACATAAGGATTCAAGTCGGACGAACCGGCACGCTCACTCCGGTTGCGGATTTAGAGCCTGTGAACGTCGGTGGAGTTATGGTCAGCCACGCAACCTTACATAACGAAGATGAAATAAACCGCAAAGGAATCCGTATTGGCGATACCGTTATTGTCCAAAGAGCCGGCGATGTCATTCCTCAAATCGTTGGGATAGTCGAAGCAAAACGCCCTTCGGACAGCAAAGACTTTATCTTTCCTGACCATTGTCCGGTTTGCGGCAGTATTGCCGTTCGAGAAGGAGACGAAGCCGCCCGTAAATGTATGGGAGGATTGCATTGCCCTGCCCAAGCCGTTGAACATTTTAAACATTTTGTTTCCCGAGACGCTTTGGATATCAGAGGCATGGGCGATAAAAACATTGAAACCTTTTATCATAAAGGCTGGATTAAAGACGCCTCAGATATCCTTACTTTACAGGTAAAGCATGGCATAGAGCTTCCGGTTATGGAAGGTTGGGGAATGCAGTCGGCAGCCAAACTTTTTGCGGCAATAGATAAAGTAAAAGAAGGAATTGGCTTAGACCGCTTCCTTTATGCTTTAGGTATACCGCAAATCGGTCAAGCCACGGCCAGAATGTTGGCAAAGGAATATCTGACTTTGGAAAACTTCCAAGAAAGCATGGCAAAGGCCGGAGATAAATCTTCCGAAGCTTATACCGAGTTGATAAACATCGAAGGTATAGGTGAATCTATTGCTGACGATTTACTCGCATTTTGGGAAGATTCTCAGAATCTGGAGGTAATTGCAAAGATTTCCGCAGAAATGAAAGTACTTCCTTTTGAGCCGCCTGCCATGCCGGATTCCGCACTTGCCGGACAGACCATAGTCTTTACGGGTACCCTTACCCGCATGACCCGCAGCGAAGCCAAAGCCAGAGCTTTAAGTGCCGGCGCAAAAGTTGCCGGTTCCGTATCCAAAAATACCAATCTGGTTGTTGAAGGTGCGGACGCAGGCTCCAAAGCCGAAAAAGCTAAGGAACTTGGGGTAAAAATAATTTCCGAAGACGAATTCGCCGAACTTCTTAATTCTTAAAGAAGCCCATATTTTTTCAGTTCTTTTCTCAGCTTTCTTGGCGAAGAAAAGGTAACGGAGTCCAAGCCGAGTTCTTTTGCCTTGGCGATATTAACCGGATTATCATCAATAAACACGGCGTCTTCTTTGGTTATTTGATAACGGTCAAGTAAGTAGTTGAATATTTCCGGCTTCGGCTTTACGGCCTTGGCTTCACCGGAAAATACTGCGCCGTCAAAAGCATGATACAAGGGGAAAAACTCTTCTACCAGCTTGATATTTTCATGCGCACAGTTACTTAACAGATATACTTTAACACCTTGCTTTTGTAATTCTTTGACGATTTTTACCGTTCCACGGATTTCCCCTAAAAACATATCTTTGCGGATTTCCGGAAAAATTGCTAATTCCGTTGTATATTCGGGAAAACGTTGTTGCCATTCCGCAATAGTCTTTTCCAAAGAACGGCCTTCATCATAACTTAAATGAAAATCGGCACTGCAAACATTGGTCATAAAGTATTCCAAGCGTTTCTTATCCCGAATACGCTTTTTATATGCGTGGCGAGGATTCCACTTAACCAAAACTCCGCATAAATCAAAAATAACAACTTTCTTTGCCATTTTCTTTAATCCTTGCAGATAAATACGCTTTCTTTCCTTAATTTAAAGAAATTATAGCCAAATTGCAAGCAATACGAATATCAACACATATTATAGCAAAGAAAACTTCTCTAAAAACGCCCTAACCTCTTGAGAATCCTTAAATATCAAAGCATCAAGGCCAAGGATTTTCGCCGCCTGTACATTTACTTCTGTATCATCAATAAAAACCGCTTCTTTGGGATTTATTTTAAATCGGTCAAAGAGTATTTGGAATATTTCCGGTTCCGGTTTTGAAGCACCAACTTCTCCGGATATAATAATCCCGTCAAACAAATCCCAAAAATCCACAATCTTTTTAGCCATAGGAATGGCACTTAAGTGCAGATTGCTTAACAGATATACTTTCACGCCCTTTTCTTTTAATTCTTTAATGATTTGCAGATTTTCGGTTATATAGCCGTCAAACATTTCCGGCAGTATCTGTGGATAAATAGCTATTTCGTCCGCATATTCGGGATATTTTTTCTGGGTTTCAATAACCGCCTCTTCTATGGAAGTATGTTCCATAAGGTAGTCAAAGCGGGAACCTATAACATTTTGCAGGAAAAACTCTAACCTTTGCGGGTCGGTAATCACTTTTGCATAAGCTTTTTCATGCCGCCAACGAACTAAGACGTTAAACAAATCAAAAATAACGGTATTTTTCTTTTGTGTCATATGTAAACTCCGTGCTAAACTAATTCTATAAGCACCATTTTATGAAAGAGTAGATGCCTATGACAACTCCTAATACAGATGATGATAAGCTTACAAAATCGGCAGAAAATATGGAAAAATCCGCTTTTGATGACGTTTTATCACCTAAAGTTGATAAGGGATTTTTTGCCGAAGAAGGTGAAGACCCACCTCCCAAAAAGCCGCTTATTAAAAGAATCCGGAAAAAAATCAAAACAGCCCTTAAAACCAAGTTTTTGCGCAGAGTTCTTTTCTTTGGAACTTTATCTGCTTCTATTATTATTGTCTTAGGCTATCTCTGGCTGTGTCTGGCAACGGAACGAGCCCTTCGGAATAACACGGTTTCTTTGCTTGAAAACCTTCAAACTCAAGGTTTTATAGTAAGTTACGACAGCATAGATTCCACTTATTATCCGTTCAGCAGCGGTATTTATGTAAACAATCTTTCCGTAACCGCTCCGACATTCTTAGGCGGATGGAAATGGGAAATGGGCAAAGTTGCCGTTTCCACCTATCCGGTGATTTCAGATGAGCTTCTTATCAATGCCAAGGGAATGCAAAAGATTTCTCTTCCCAAAGATGATTATTCTTTGCAGTTTATAACCAAGGATATTGCCTTTAAAATAATCTCCAATCCAGAACAAGGCATGAGCAGTTTTGTCGGCACATTGGATTATTCAATGGCTCTTGCGCCTCAGAATATACGCAGTAGCGCTGTGTTAGCATCTGTTTCTTTCGCTGTGAAGAAAAAAAGCCTTGGAACCTATGATTTCAGCTTTGTTCTTGATGATTTGCAATTCCCAAACGAACATAAAAAACTTATTGTTGTCGATGACGCAGCTTTAAGCGGATATATCAATGCTTTTGAAACTCGTGATACGATAAAAGATACGTTGCTGGATTGGCAGAAATCAGACGGCAGTATCAGCCTGCAAAAAATCCGCATAGATTGGGACGATTTTCAAATGCAAGGTGATGCGAATATAACTCTGGACGCAAATATGCAACCGGTTGTTGCCGGCATTGCCCGTATGAAAGGATTTTTGGATTTTGTAAGTATGTTGGTTGACTATGGGATTGCGCCCAAAAAAGAAGCCAACATCGTAAAAATAGTTTACGAACAAGGCGCAAAAAGCACCGAAAAAGCTTTCCGTACCTTATTCAGTATTCAGCACAACAAGCTTTATATAGGCTATCTTCCGTTATTAAAGCTTCCTGATTTGCCTTTAAAGGAGATTGCTCTTACCCCTTCAGAGGAAGAAGATGAGGAAGAAGGCGAAGAAAACGAAGATGAAGCAAAAGAAAATCCGAAGAAATAGCCAAATAAAAAAGGGAAGAAACTAAATAATTTCTTCCCTTTTTATTTAAAATAATCCGTATTTATTTCTTTCGTTCATGAAAGCAGTAAAATAATACTACCGATGCGGATATTCCTCCGACACCGAAATTAAATACTAACGGCAGCTGTTCCAACATAGTCGGCGATATGTAAATCAAGCTGCAAACCGCACCTATAATCCACAATATCATGAACCAACGGTTAACCCCGTGGGAGTGTCCTTGCCGTACACTGGTATAGGCTTGAGGTATGCAGGATATTGCATACGCAAAAGAACCAATCCAACCAAATATCTGTAATATTCCGTGTTCCATTATTTCCATAACTCCAAGCTTTTAGTGTCATTAATTTCCTTCACATTAGCAATAAAATCAGCCAAAGGAATAGCATTTTTCTGGGTATTTTTTCTGTCTCGTACAGATATATTACCCGCTTCTACTTCTTTGTCGCCGATAATAATTGCATACGGTATTTTTTGGTTATGAGCCTCTCGGATTTGATAACCGATAGTATTGGACTTATTGTCCATTTCCGCACGGATACCTGCGTCCAAAAGTTCTTCGGTAATCTTTGCGGCATATTCACGGTGTTTATCGGAAACCGGCAAGACTTTAACCTGTACCGGAGCAATCCAAACCGGAAAAGCACCGGCAAAGTTTTCGATTAAAATACCCAAGAATCGTTCCAAAGAGCCATATATAACTCTGTGGATTACGACCGGAGTTTTAAGCTGTCCGTCTTTGTCGGCATATTGACAGCCGAAGCGACCGGCAAGCTGGAAGTCCAATTGAGCCGTTCCCGTCTGCCATTCTCTGCCCATGCAGTCTTTCATATGGATATCGACTTTCGGACCATAGAAAGCGCCGTCTTTTTCTTTGATTTCGTAATTACCCTCGCCTACTCGTTCATCAAGGATATTCTTCAAGATGGTTTCTGCTTTATCCCAAACTTTCGGATCGCCCATAAAGTCGTCCGGCCGAGTAGAAAGCTTAAACTCGCATTGAATACCAAATACTTTATAGAAGTAATCGGCGATATCGAAAATACGCTTGTATTCTTCTTCGATTTGGTCTTCGGTGATGAAGATATGAGCATCATCTTGTTGGAACTGGCGAACTCTGAACAGCCCCATCAAAGCTCCGGAAGCCTCATTTCTGTGCAAAGTATCTACGTCCGAAAATCTGAGCGGCAAATCCTGATAACTGCGGGTTTTAAGGTTAAACAGAACCATAGCATTCGGGCAGTTCATAGGCTTCAAGCCGTAAATCGTATCGTCATCTTCTTTGACCAAGAACATATTTTCCCGATAATGATCCCAGTGGCCGGAAATCTCCCACAGATATTTATTATTTAATATCGGAGCGGATATTTCCTGATATCCTCTGCGTTCATGATACTGGCGCCAAAAGTCCTTTAGTATGTTGATGATTTTCAATCCTTTCGGAAGCATATAAGGCGCTCCCGGAGCCGACGGATCAAAATAAAACAGTTCCAAAGCCTTACCGATTTTCCGGTGGTCTCGTTTTTCTGCTTCTTCAAGCATTTTTAAGTGTTCCCGCAGCTCTTTGGGAGAGGCAAAAGCCGTGCCGTAAATACGGGTAAGCATCTTGTTCTTAGAGTTTCCCCGCCAATAAGCTCCTGCAACCGACAAAAGCTTTACGGCTTTAATGTCTCCGGTCGAAGCGACATGAGGGCCGGCGCACAAATCCACAAAAGAATCTCCCGTCCAATATACGGAAACCTGCTCTCCTCTGGCTTCGATTTCATCAAGCCATTCTTGTTTATAGGGATTGTCGGGGAAAAGCTTGCGGGCTTCGTCAACCGAAATCTCTTTGCGGACAATCGGAGCCTTTGCCGCAATAATTTTCTGCATTTCCTCTTCGATTTTTGGTAAGTCATCGATGGAGATTACGCTTCCTTCGGGAAGTTCGAAATCGCCGTAAAAGCCGTCATCAGTTGCCGGTCCCATAGCCATTTTTACTCCCGGATAGAGTTTATACATAGACTCGGCAAGTACGTGTTCGCTTGAATGGCGCATATCATGAAGAATGTCATTTTGCATAATAATACCTCGTAAGAATTATTTTATTGTTTTTATTAGGAATAAGATTGATTTTTGTACAGCTTGAAAATACCCCCTCAAGGGGTGGTAGTAAGACGAGTGGTAGTTTTATTAACAATCCAAGACATGGCTGTAAAATCCTTAATGCAATACTATCTTTCTTTTTAAGCCAAAAAGCATTAGAATACAAGCAAAAAATAAGAGGGAAAAACGTATGTTTACAGAAGAAAATGAAAATAAATACTTATCCGATGAAATAAAGATGCGTCCTGCCGAACGGGAACGCTTTATCAAACAAGCGGAAAAACTCCGCCGTAATATGGAGCTTAGGAAGAGGCAGCTTCGGGAAAGAGCGGAAATTACCCAAGAAAAAAAGGACGGAGAAGATTAATTCCCCGCCCTTCCTTTTGCTTTGGTCAAAGCTATAAGGTTACCACTCCTTTGGAGAATAGTACCAAAGCAGAGATTGCAATCAAAATAATCGCAGTTGCCAATACTTTTTCTCCATTAGAGAATATCGGCTTTCCGTCTTTGGCTTCTTTTCTTGCCCAAACAAAGAATGGAATACCAACAGCCAAGAAAACCACCGCCATCAACAGATACGAAGGCCCTGCCGCATACAAAAGCCACACGGCGAACAGCGAACCGACGATACCGCTGAACAAAGCATGACTGCGTTTTACGGCAAACCCGTTTGGATATTCTCCGTCCTCGCATATCTTCCACAAATAAGCCGTAGAAGTTAAATACGCAGGCAGAACCATGACGCCGGTAATGCTAAGCATTGTGTTCCAAGCATCATTAGAGAAGTAAACCAACAGCATTGCCAACTGCATTACGGAACTGGTTACCCACAAAGATACAGCCGGAGCTTCATTTTTGTTGGTTTTAGCAAACACTTTCGGGAAAGTTCCGTTTTCTGCTGCCGCATGAGGAATTGCAGCGGTAATCATTGTCCAAGCAAGCCAGCTTGACAATACCGCCACCAACATTCCGGCATTCATCAGCCAGCTTCCCCAAGGCCCTACCGCTCTTTCCAGAACTGCTGCCGTAGAAGGAGGAGCTGCCGCGGCAATTTCTGCCTGAGTCATAAAGCCAAACGGAAGCAAGGAAAGCAATGCATATATGCACAAGCACCCGACAAAGCCGATTAATGTTG
Organism: Alphaproteobacteria bacterium; assembly: GCA_017507765.1. Taxonomy (GTDB): domain Bacteria; phylum Pseudomonadota; class Alphaproteobacteria; order CACZRW01; family CACZRW01; genus RGIG5556. The sequence goes on from JAFWAG010000021.1 coordinate 25,031, forward strand.
CTTTACTTACGGTATCTTGGCTTTTTGCTTTACCGGACATTACAACGGCGCCTTCAATACCGATGAAAGCCCACAAGGTTACGAGCATGGTTGCTTTTACTTGTTCCGGAATACTTCCCAAATCTTTTTCTGCGCCATTAACCATATGTCCCCAGAAATCAAAAGAGAATTGATCCAGATTGAACATAAAGATTAAAATAATGGCAAACAAGGTCAAAGCAATAAAGTTAACGGAAGTGCCGATAATATTCACAATCGTAGCTTGCCTTACCCCTTTAAGAACCAAGAAGTTAAACAGCCAGATAATTATCGAACCGCCGATAATGGAATATAGGTTATTTCCGCCTTGAAAATACGGAGGGAAGAAATAATTTAAAGCATCCATAGTTATAACGGCATACCCGACATTTCCGAATATTTGGCATAACCAGTATCCCCAGCCGATAGTAAATCCGACATAAGGACCGAACCCTTCCCTGCTGTACATATATATACCTGCTTTCAAGTCAGGTTTTACCACGGAAAGAACTCTGAAGGTATTTGCGATAAAGTAAATACCTATACCCGTAACAATCCACGCTATGATTATCGGACCGGCGGCCGCTACGCTTCCCATGTTTTGGGGCAAGTTATAAACTCCGCCTCCAATCATAGAACTTACTACGATTGCTGCCAGAGCAATAACTCCCAACCCCGCCGGATTGGTAGCCGTAGTGCTTTTTGCATTTTTCTGTATCATCTGTATATGCTCCCTAAAAAGGTTATAACAGGTGCCGCAGATTATCCGCAGCTCCTGTTATAAATACTTTTGCTTATACTTTTACCGGCTCGGCATACTCAAAGTTCAAGAATCCGAGGCAGGTTAAGGAATAACCAAAGTTTTGGGTAATGTTCACATAGTTATGGAAGAATTGGAAATCGCTGTGTTTTTCCACATCTCTTAACATAAGTTCATGGTTTAAAGATTTTGTAAGCCACATTTCGCAATGAGCCTTTGCAATATCATCATCAATGAAGGTATCAAAGAACTCGACATATTCGGCAGCCCAACCGCCGATAAACTTACCGTCTTTATCTTTTCCCCAACATATACCGACACCGGTAGCAATCGCTTTGTGTTCGGTTGCCGCCGCACCGTGTCCTGCCATAATTACTTCCAGCACCGCACCGTGTTTAAAGCTTTTTTCGACTTTTTCCACCGGCACGATATTGTTAAACAGTTCCGGAGGCAGAACGGAAGTATAAGGCACAACGTTAAAGTCCTGAATCTTTGCTTGCGTCAGAGCAGAGTCATAACAGAATGTTTCAAATGGCTGCGGAGGAATGCCGTCCTCTGCCAATCCTGCACCGCCGGTATGAAAAGCCAATGTCGGGTAACGAGTTCCTACAGTCATAATAAATCTCCTTAAAACAGAATTAAAAACAATATTAAAGAACTGCGTACCAATGCGCCGTTCCTGCGAATAAGGATAAAAGGAAACCACCCTCGGTCAAACTAGCCATAGAGTTATAGAAATAACAAAAAGCTTTGCAAAACAAAGCATTAGGTCAAACAAACATACTTAAGTATATGTCTGGAGCAACTAATTCCAATTGCATTAACCTCTTTACAATTTTAAAAGTAGTGCATAGTATAGAATTACTTTAATGACCCATGTTTATTTAGGGTGAGCAACGATGTTTTCGGAAAAAATTAAACTTTCTACCCCCCCCCGCTAGGAAATTGCGCCGCCGCCGGTAGTATTACGGTTGAAGCGATTATAGTTTTAGGGCTTATAGCCGCCTTAACACCGGTACTTTATAAGCATGTATCTGACCGTCGTCAGGATATAGACAACATCAACGAAGCGAATCGTTTTCTTTTATTAAAGAAGGCGGCATCGGAGTATATTAGCAACCACCGCCACAGTTTAAGCGTTGGTAATACCGTTCTTGAGCCTGACGATATAGGGTTAGAGCTTACGGGTTATCAAATAGGCATCAGGAAAGAATCGGACGGGACGATAAATGCGATGATTGCCGCTACTTCTGGCGGCAATGATTTAAAAGCGGCGAAGGTTGCTTCATTATTGGGCGTTTCTGCGGGGATATATTCGGCTCAGGATAGCAGTAAAGCATGGGGTATCAAGGGAGTTTGGGCAGAGAACATAGCGAACTATGGTTTTACGAGTTTGCCGACTGGCATTACGGTTTTGACGACTGCATATAAGGAAGAAACCACCGGCGGGATTAACGAAGAACAGTTAAAAGAAATCATTGAGAGCACGTCTTATGACACGTTAACGACCAAGAAGTTTTGCCTAGACAATCCGAATATACCGGAAGATGAACGGTGCGTAGAAGATTGGGATTTAGCCGTCATCAATCCGGTTGAGATTATTGACGGCTGTAATTCCGGCACGCAAAGTGCGTGTCAGAAGGGTTGGGAAAAGAATATCAATCGCAGTTGTGAGCAGATATCCCAAAGATATAAAAAGATAGGCTTTGCCGCCACTTCGGGGATATACAAAATCACCACCGGCGCAACTACCCAAGTTGAGAAAGCCTGTTACTTTGTGAATGGAGACCTCCCAACTAATGCTCAGTTAATCGAAGCGGCAAAAAGTAATGACATCGCTCGCAGATACGACTGGGAAAATAATAAGATTACGGCAAGCTGTACTTCTATCATCACGAACTGGAACTCTGCCCCAAGCGGACTTTATACTCATGTAAGCGGAACAAGTACTTACAGTGGGTCTCAGCCATGCTTGTTTGTGGGCAGCCGACTTGCCAACAATAACGAGACTATCACGCAGTGTAACAGCGGAGGCGGAAGCAGTGTTGCTTGCCGCTACGGCTGGAAGTTTGATGTTAATCGTTCCTGCGCAAGGGTGATTGCCACATGGACGAGCGCACCGACAGGTTGGTATCAGATTACAACTTCTTCATCATCGAGTTCCGCCCCGTGTGTCTTTACGGGTAACCGTGTTGCCACCGCCGCAGAAGTCGTTGCTCAATGCAATTGGTCAACCACCAGCAGTGCCATGGCGAGCAGCGTCCAATGCCGTTACGGCTACCTCAAAGGCTATAACACCAGTTGTACTAATGTCATCAACAACTACGCCGCCGGCAAAGGCATAGAAAACAGCATCGTATCTGCTAGTGGCGGCTGGCGCGAATGCTGCGATTGTTGTAAGACTTGTGCAAACATAGGTACAGTAAGCGGAGGCGAATGCAAGAATGTAAATGGTTGTGCTTGGGTACGGTCTACGTCAACTAAGAATTATTGGGATTCACAGACGTTCTGCAGTAATTTAGGCATGGAGTTAAAGTCCAAATCTCAATTACAAGCTGCCGGATTATGGAATATAGGTTCAAATCCGTTCAGCGTACCTAGATGGCATTGGACCACGGATGTTTGGAGTGGCAACTCAAGTTGGGGAGCCCACGTTTGGCTCGGTAATAGCAGTGTTAGCCATTGCCCGAGAAGCAATGCAGGTTGGTACGAGGGCTACCAGATCAACATCTACGCATTGTGTGGGCTAAAGTAGTACTATAATTAAAAAATTACTTTGCGAGTTCTGCCAATTTTGTCGCCAGAAAGCGTATGCCGTTAATTCTGTCAACCGGCTTTTCCCAATTTCTTTTGTAAACGATTTTATTATCCGGCCGGACTTTAGCCGTTCCTGATTGCTCGGCGATAAAAGCGATTAAAGCTTCCGGTTTAGGGAAAGTGTTATTATGCAAAGTTATCACTGCGCCCTTTTCTCCGGCATCGATTTTTTCGATATTGGCAATTCGGCATTGAGCTTTGATTAGAATAATATCAAGTAGGTTTTCCACTTCCGGAGGTAGTTTTCCGAACCGGTCTATTATCTCGCTTGCCATAGCTTCCACTTCTGCTTTGGAGGATAGGTCTGCAAGCCGGCGATAAAGGCTTAAACGAACGCTTAAATCCGCCACATATTTTTCCGGAATTAAAATCGGCATTCCGGTATTTATTTGCGGCGACCATTTATCTTCAGTTTCTTCGGAAGTTCCGGTTTTTAAAGACGCAATAGCTTCTTCAAGCATTTGTTGATAAAGCTCTATACCGACTTCTTTAATATGACCGGACTGTTCTTCACCCAACAGATTACCTGCTCCACGAATATCCAAATCATAGCTGGCAAGGTTAAATCCTTCGCCCAAACTATCCAAAGTTTGCATTACGCTTAAACGTTTTTGCGCCATTTTGGTAAGCTTTTTGGTTTCTGACGGAACGGTAAGATAAGCATAAGCCCGCAGTTTTGACCTGCCCACCCTGCCCCGTAATTGATACAGCTGAGACAATCCGAACATATCGGCTCTGTGAACAATAATTGTATTTACGGTCGGCATATCAATACCGGACTCGATAATAGAGGTCGCAACCAAAACATCATATTTATGGTCAGCAAAGCTCAGGATGGTTTTTTCTAAGACGGTTGAAGACATCTGTCCGTGCGCAGATATGATTTTAACTTCGGGAACCAAGCTTTTTAAAGTTTCTTCAACTTCGGCAATATCGCTTACTCTTGGACATACATAAAATACCTGCCCGCCTCGGAAATGTTCTCGCAAGATAGCTTCACGGATAATCACACCGTCAAAGGGCAGAACGAATGTCCGTACCGCCAAGCGGTCAATCGGCGGCGTAGCAATAATGCTCATTTCCCGAACTCCGGCCAAAGCCATTTGTAAAGTTCTGGGTATCGGCGTAGCGGTAAGGGTTAAAATATGCACATTTGAACGCAGTTCTTTTAAGCGTTCTTTGTGGGCAACTCCGAAATGCTGTTCTTCGTCGACCACAATCAAGCCTAAATTAGCAAAAGAAATCCCTTTGTGTAAAAGCGCATGAGTACCCACCACTATTTCCATGCGTCCTTCGGCAAGCTCTTTTTTGACCTCGGCCATTTCCTTGGCGGACACCATACGGGAAAGCTGGCCTATACGCACCGGAAGCCCTTTGAACCTCTGGATAAAAGTTTCATAATGTTGTCTGGCAAGCAGAGTTGTCGGAACCACGATTGCCACTTGAAAGCCAGCCATAGCCGCCACAAAAGCCGCCCGCAAAGCCACCTCTGTTTTTCCAAAGCCGACATCTCCACAAACCAATCTGTCCATTGGCTGCTCCGAAGACAAATCCGTAAGCACATCATCAATAGCTGCTTGCTGATCATCGGTTTCCATATATGGGAAGCGAGCGGCAAACTCCTCATAAATACCTTCGGGAACTGTCATCGGTTCGCTTTTCCGCAAATATCTTTCGGCGGCAATATTCATCAGCTTTGCGGCAATTTCTCGGATTCTTTTCTTCAAGCGGGCTTTACGCATCTGCCAACCCTGCCCGCCCAACCTATCAAGGTTTACACCTGCATCTTCCGACCCGAACCGAGACAATACTTCAATATTTTCAACCGGAACAAAAAGCTTGTCTTCATCGGCATAGATAATGCAAAGGCAATCATGGGGCGCCCCGCCTGCTTCAATCGTCTGTAACCCTTGATAGCGACCGATACCGTGTTCAATATGAACGACCAAATCGCCTTCGTTTAAAACGGAAATATCGCTTATAAAGTCATCATTTTTCCGTTTTTTCCGCATCGGCCGAACGATTTTATCACCCAGAATATCTTGTTCGGTAATGATGCACAAATCGTTACTTACAAAGCCTCGCTCCATAGGCAGGATAACAATCCCGATTAAATCCGAAGGCGCAAGCATAGCTTCGGCAAAAGATAAGTATATAGGAATACTTATTCCCCGTTCTTTAAATAAATGAGAAAGTCTTTCCGCTGTTCCCGAAGAAAAAGCAGCAATAAAAGCTCTCTTTCCTGACTTTATTTCTTCGTTAAGATACTTTTTTACTTCTGAAAATAAGTCAACATCAACCTGAACTCTTACATCTGCGAAATCATGAGCAGGTTTTGCTTCCTTGGCAAGATTATCTCCAACATAAAAAGGTGAAAGTTCATAAGCATTTTCCGAACTTAAAACTCCCGCATATTCCGCTTCGGGGATAAACATACTCACCGGAGGCACCGGACGATATTTAAACCCGCCCTCTTCCAAAGGATTGTTGCTTTTCAAAGCTTCCATACGAGCGTCATAGAACTCTGCAATTTGCTCTTGGCGAGACTTTGCCGCCTGTTCCGCTTGAAAGTCCGTAGTAATAAATACATCGGGAAGATAAGCAAAAAGCGTCTCAAGCTTAGAATAAAATAGCGGCAGCCAATGCTCCATTCCGGAAAATCTTCGCCCTTCGGAAATGCTTTCATACAAAACGTCTCCGGCTATCATAGAACCGAACATTTCTCGATATGATTTTCTGAAGGCGGCAATAGTTTCTTCGGTCAAAGCAATTTCACTTGCCGGAGTAAAAACAAACTCACCTATATTACCGATGCTTCTTTGCGTTACGGCATCAAAAGTGCGAATAGCCTCAATCTCGTCCCCGAAAAAGTCCAAACGTAAAGGATTTTCTTCTCCGGCAGGGAAAATATCAAATATTCCCCCACGGATAGCATATTCCCCTTCGTCCATCACCTGCTGAGAGCGGGCATAGCCGTTTTTATCCAAAAAGCTTTGTAAAGCGGCAAGATTTATATCCGCCCCTACTTTAATCGCAAATGAAGCTCCGGCAAAAAACTCTTTCGGCGGCAAACGCTGTAAAGAAGCATTAACGGTCGTCAACACCACTCTTGGTGTGGAGGGTTTAGGAGAAGCCGTCAGCTTTGCCAGAGTGCTTACCCTTTCGGAAATTATATTTATATTCGGAGAAACTCGGTCATAAGGAACGGTATCCCAAGCCGGAAAAATCAGTACTTCTATGTCCGGAGCAAAAAACTTTATCCCTTCGGCAAGCCAAGCCAATCGTACATCGGAAAGCGCAATGTGTAAGACATTGCCATGCTCTTTTGCCAGTTTGGCTAGCATCAAAGCATCATAACCTTCGGGAACTCCGGAAATGATTTTCATCGGTTATCCGCGGGTCATTTTAATAAACTTATCCCGCCGCATGGCTTTAACCCGATTTTCGGGAAGATTTTTAAACTCTTGCAGAGACTTTTTCAAAACGTCCCCGACGGATTTAAGAACTTCTGTCCGGTTGCGGTGAGCTCCGCCCAAAGGTTCGGGAACGATTTCATCGACAATCCCCAAAGATAATAAATCTTGCGCCGTAAGTTTCAAAGCACCGGAGGCGGTCTTTGCCATTCCTCTGTCCCTCCATAGGATAGAAGCACACCCTTCCGGAGAAATAACCGAATAAATGGAATGTTCAAGCATTACGATTTTATTTCCCGCAGCCAAAGCTATAGCCCCGCCGGAACCGCCTTCACCGATAATGCAGGAGATTAAAGGCACATCAATACTTAAAGCGGTTTCTATGCACGAAGCAATCGCTTCACCCTGCCCTCGTTCTTCGGCATCGATTCCGGGATAAGCTCCGGCAGTATCGACCAAAGTAATCACCGGAAGCTTAAAATGATTTGCCATTTCCATAATGCGTTTGGCTTTTCTGTATCCTTCCGGCTTTGCCATACCGAAGTTATGGGCGATTCTGGTCTCTGTATCCGAGCCTTTTTCCAGTCCGATGACCATTACCGCCGTACCGTCAAGACGGGCAAGCCCTCCGACAACGGCTTTATCTTCGGCAAACAGTCGGTCCCCAGCCAGTGGCGTAAAATCTGTAAACAAGGCAGAAATATAATCCTTGCAGTGGGGGCGATTCGGGTGCCTTGCCACTTGCGTTTTCTGCCACGGTGAAAGCTTGGTATAAATCTGGCGGATTTGCTTGTCCAATTTAACTTCCAAGCGGCTTACTTCGTCTGCAATGTTAATGCCTTCCATGCCGTTTAAGCGGCGAAGCCCATCTATTTTTATTTCCAATTCTACGATAGGCTTTTCAAAATCAAGCAGATTACTTGGTATATTTTCGCTTACACTCATGATAAAACTTTCTTTAATTAGCTGTAAAAAACTCTTCCTTTATTAGCATATTTTATAAAAATTAAAAAATGCTTTTCTGTCCACCGAAAAAAAGGCTACAATCACGACACAATGTCAACAGGAAAATCATGGGGAGTGAATACAAGTGTTACCGATAATCATTTTTGGAGCTTCTTTAATAGGTTCGATTTTTTGGTTAGCAGGAAGCGCCGTTTATATAGAATCTCGCATAGGTTGGGAAAATCTGGTTACCATGAATCCCTCTGACATAGCCTTTTTTATTACGGCAATTCTTCTTCCTATTGTTGTTTTATGGATTATTATCGGCTTTATTCATTATACGGGCATAATTCGTCGCCAAGGTTACTTTTTAACCGCCATGCTTGACCAATTAAAGCGCACTTCCGGTCAGAATGAAGTCATTTTAAAGAATCTTATCACCGGTCAAGAGCAAAATAAAAACAACGATATGCTCAAATATATTGATATAGAACTTGCCGATTTGAATAACGTCATTGCCGAAATAGCCGTTCGCTTTGGCATTATGCGCAAAACCTCTGAAGATGCTTTATGGGAAAGAGTTGGGCAAGGAAACCGTTGGGCATTCTGCCAAGTTATTTTGGAAAATGCCGAAGAAACCGAAGACTTTAGCAAAGCATTAAAAAAACGTATGGCGAGAGATGAAAAGTTAACAAAAGCGGTTAATCTTTTCCTTTCCCGTTTTGAAAAAGTCCTGCAAATGCTAAGTTCTACAGACTTTAACCGTCCGTTTATCGAAACTTTGGAAAACTGCAACTTAGGGGCTTTGTATTCCCTTTTGGCAAATATTGAAAACTTTGCTCCCCCCAAGGCTGACAATGAAGAAACAGCCATACCGGAAGATGAAATATCCTCAAACCAACCGGAAGAATCTTCTTTCCAAAAGGCTTTGTTTAATTCTCCGGAAACGGTTTCTTCTAACCCCGAAGAAAGCATAGACTTTTCTCCGATATTTGACGAAGAAGAAATTGTAACCATAGAAATAACCAACCAAAAAGAAAACGCCGCCACCACTGCGATAGATTCTGACTGGGAAGCCAGAAAAAAGGAAATCTTGGCCAAATACAGCAAAAAAGAACCCGAAGACGATTTAAACGCTCCGGCTTTCTTAAAAAATACAGATTGGAACAGCTGATATATGAAAGCCGCCCTTCTGATTTTTTCTTTTGCGCTCTTGGGGATTAGCGAGAGTTCTTTCGCTACGGACAAAAACAGCCACCCCTTACCTGCCCATGCCATAGCCATGCATGGCTCGCCAAAGTACGCAAAGGATTTTAAGCATTTTTCTTATGTCAATCCAAGCGCCCCCAAAGGCGGCACCCTAAACCTTTATTCGTTTGGTAATTTTGACAGCTTAAATCCCTATATTTTAAAAGGAATCCCTCCGTCGGGCATAGAGCTTACTTTTGACACCTTAATGACCTCGGCAAAAGACGAACCTTTTACGGAATATGGCTTGCTTGCCGAAAGTGTGGAAGTTCCCGCCGACCGTTCTTATATAGCCTTTAATTTGCGCAAAGAAGCCCGCTTTCATGACCATAGCCCCGTAACCGCCGACGATGTAGTCTTTTCCTTTAAGGTTTTAAAAGAAAAAGGCAATCCGCTATACCGTTACTACTATGCAAATGTTGCTAAGGTTGAAACAACCTCTCCGCACAGGGTTTTGTTTACCTTTGATAAAAAAGCCGACAACAGGGAACTTCCTTTAATACTAGGACAGCTTCCGGTTTTTTCGGCTAAATCATGGGAAGGAAAGGACTTCGCCGCCACAACCCTAACGCCTATCATAGGCAGCGGACCATATAAAATATCTGCCTTTGAACCGGGAAGATATATTGTTTACGAAAGAAATCCTGACTATTGGGGCAAAGACCTTCCGGTTAATGTCGGAAACTATAATTTTTCCAAGGTAAAATATGATTTTTATCGGGATAGCACCGTAGCTTTAGAGGCTTTTAAATCCGGAGCCTTTGATTTAAGAATTGAAAACGAAGCAAAAAAATGGGGAACAGGATATAATTTTCCTGCCTATGAAAAGGGATTGGTCAAGAAAGCAGAGTTCCGTCACCATTTACCAAGCGGTATGCAAGGCTTTGTTTTTAATACCCGAAAGGACATTTTTAAAGACCGCAAAGTCAGAGAAGCTTTAAGTTACGCCTTTGATTTTGAATGGTCAAACAAGCATCTTTTTTATGACTTGTACAGCCGTACCAAAAGCTTTTTTGACAATTCCGCCATGGCTGCAACCGGACTTCCCTCCGCCAAAGAATTAAAGCTTTTAAAGCCTTGGGAACAGCAACTTCCGCCGGAAGTATTTACTTCCGTTTACAACCCGCCGGAAACCGACGGCAAAGGAAATGTCCGCCCTAACCTTTTAAAAGCATTTGCTTTATTAAAAGAAGCCGGCTGGGAATATAAAAACGGCAGACTGGAAAACGCCGAAGGTAAGCCCTTTGCCTTTGAAATCATGCTTGATACGGCAAGCGCCGGAGCATGGGAAAGAATAACCCTTCCCTTTGTCCGCAATTTAAAACGCTTGGGGATTGACGCCCGTATCCGTGTGGTCGACGTAACCCAGAACCAAAACCGCATAAACAGCTTTGATTTTGATATGATAACCGCCGTTTGGGGACAATCGCTTTCCCCTGGCAATGAACAACGCTCTTACTGGGGAAGTGCGGCGGCAGACCAAGCCGGAAGCCGTAACTATTCGGGGATTAAAAATCCGGCTGTTGATGCGATAATAGAAGAAATAATCTCTGCCAAAGATGACAAAGCTTTAAATACGGCGGTAAAAGCATTGGATAGAGTTTTATTGTGGGGATATTATGTTATTCCGCAATGGCATACCAAAGTAACCCGTATTGCTTTTTGGGATAAGTTTGGTATGCCGGAGACTATTCCCATGCAAGGCGTTGATATTATGAACTGGTGGTATGATACAGAAAAAGCCGCCCGCCTTGAAACCCGCAAACCTATAAGTAAGGAGGACGCATCATGACCGGATATGTTCTTCGCCGCCTATTCCTTATTCCCCTAACTTTATTTTTGATTATCACCATAAACTTTGCCTTTGTGCAGATTGCCCCCGGCGGCCCTGTTGAACAGGTAATTGCAAAGCTTGAAGGCAAAAACATTGATGCCTCCGCACGTTTTTCGGGCAGCGGAGCCGGAATGGCTACCGCCAAAGCCTCCCTTTCTTCGGAAAGCAAATACAAAGGCGCCCAAGGACTTGATCCGGAATTGATTAAAGAAATTGAAAAGCAATTCGGATTTGATAAACCGGTTTATGAACGTTTCTTTATTATGCTTAAAGACTACCTTACTTTTGACCTTGGCGAAAGTTATTACCGCAATGTCAAAGTAACTGATTTAATTATGGAAAAGTTCCCGGTTTCTTTATCTATAGGTCTATGGAGTACGCTTTTGATTTACCTTATTTCCATTCCGTTAGGGATAAAGAAAGCGGTTAAAGAAGGCTCTAAGTTTGATGTTATCACCAGTTGGGCCGTTATTATCGGCTATGCCGTTCCGGCGTTTTTGTTTGCCTTACTGCTTATTATTCTTTTCTGCGGCGGGAAATATTTGGATTGGTTCCCGTTACGAGGCTTGGTTTCCGATAACTGGGAACAGCTTTCTTTGGCCGGCAAGATTGTTGATTACTTCTGGCATTTAGCCTTACCGGTAGCTTCCATGGTTATCGGAGGCTTTGCCGCTTTAACCATGCTGACCAAGAACTCTTTTTTGGACGAGATAGCCAAACCCTATGTCGTAACAGCCAAAGCCAAAGGCATGACCGAAAATCAGATTTTATACGGTCAGATTTTCCGTAACGCCATGTTGATAGTAATTGCCGGATTTCCCGCCGCCTTAATCGGGATTTTATTTACCGGTTCATTGTTGATAGAGGTAATTTTCTCTTTGGACGGCATCGGACTTTTAGGTTTTGAAGCAGTTATGAACAGGGATTATCCGGTTATGTTCGGTACTCTTTATATCTTTGGACTTGTTGGACTTTTGTTAAATCTGCTTAGCGATATGACATACCACTTTGTCGACCCCAGAATAGATTTTGGGAGGCGTAATGACTCTTAACCCGCTTCTTCGCCGCCGCATGGATAATTTCAAAGCCAACAAGCGTGGCTATTATTCCCTGCTTCTTTTCTTGGTGATTTTTATTCTAAGCCTGTTTGCAGAGTTTATCGCTAACGACAAGCCTTTGCTCGTAAAATATGATGATAATTGGTATTTCCCGATTATAACCGACTATCCGGAAACGACCTTTGGTGGAGAACTCCCCACCCCTGCCGATTATCAGGATTCATTTGTGATAAAGCAGATAGAAGACCATGGCTTTATGATTATGCCGCCGATACCGTTCAGCTATAACACGATAAACTATCACCTTGACGTTCCGATGCCTGCGCCGCCTTCCTTAACGAACCTTCTTGGTACCGATGACCAAGGCAGAGACGTTGCCGCCAGACTTATTTACGGCTTCCGCCTGTCGGTTTTGTTCGGGCTTATTCTTACCGTTTGTTCTTCGGTCATAGGCGTTATCGTTGGAGCTTTGCAAGGATATTTCGGCGGTAAGGTTGACCTTCTAACCCAACGCTTTATCGAAGTATGGAGCGGCTTACCTCAGCTGTTTTTATTGGTTTTGGTAGCAAGCGTTTTCTTTCCCTCTTTTACTACTCTTTTATGCGTCATGCTTTTGTTCAGCTGGACGGCTTTAGTAGGCGTAGTCAGAGCCGAGTTCCTGCGTACCCGAAACTTTGAATATGTAAAAGCGGCTTATGCTCTTGGCGTGCCTGATTGGTTGATTATTTTCCGCCATATTCTTCCGAACGCCATGGTTGCCACCATAACCTACCTTCCCTTTATTCTTTGCGGTGCGATTATAGCCTTAACGGCACTGGAGTTCTTAGGCATGGGTCTTCCCCCCGGTTCACCGTCTTTGGGTGAGCTTTTGCGCCAAGGAAAGGAAAATATCGAAGCTCCATGGCTTGGCATTTCCGGATTTGTTGTTCTGGCTGTCGTCTTATCTTTGTTGGTATTTATCGGCGAAGCATTCCGAGACGCCTTTGATTCTCGTAAGGATGTAAGATGACTAAAGAACTTTTAAACATAAACAATCTTCAAATAAACTTTGGGACTTTCTGTGCCGTAAAGGGTATTTCTCTTGCGATAAAATCTGGCGAAACCGTAGCTTTGGTCGGTGAAAGCGGCTCCGGTAAATCCGTAACCGCTATGAGTATTCTCCGGCTCTTAAAAGCAGACATCAGCGGCAATATCATTTTAAACGGTAACGAAGACCTTCTTAGCGTTTCGCAAAAACGTTTGGAAGAAATCCGTGGCGGTAAAATTGCCATGATTTTCCAAGAACCTATGGTATCCTTAAACCCCTTGCACACTATCGGCAAACAGATTATGGAAGTCCTGGCTATCCATAAACAGCTTTCCGGCAAAAGAGCCAAGGAAAAAGCCATAGAACTTTTAAAAACCGTAGGCTTTTCCGAAGCTCAAAAACGGATAGACGCCTTTCCGCATCAGCTTTCCGGTGGACAAAGACAAAGAGTTATGATTGCTATGGCTCTTGCCGGCGAGCCTGATTTGTTGATAGCCGACGAACCGACTACAGCCTTGGACGTTACAATCCAAGCGCAGATTATCACTCTTTTAAAAGATATTCAGAAACGAACTGGAATGGCGATTTTGTTCATTTCCCACGACTTAAATCTGGTACGCAATATTGCCTCACGGATTGCGGTTATGAAGGAAGGTAAAATCGTCGAGGAAGGCACAACCGAGGACATATTTAAAAGCCCGAAAGCCTCCTATACAATCAAGCTTCTAAACTCAACTCCCAAAGGCGAACCGGAAGCATTTAATCCCAAATCTCCGATATTATTATCCGGAAAAGACATAAGCGCAGAATACAGTAAAAACAAAATATTAAACGAAGTTTCTCTTGCAATACATAAAGGTTCTTGCGTAGGCTTGGTTGGCGAAAGCGGCTCAGGAAAAACCACTCTTGGCATGGCTGTTTTAAAGCTTGTAAAAGCAAAGGGAGATTTATCTTTCCAAGACCTCCCTGTTAAAGATATACGTCCATTACGGAAAAATCTGCAAATCGTATTCCAAGACCCGTATTCATCTTTAAACCCTCGCATGAATATTGAACAAATTGTCGGCGAAGGATTAAAAATATACGAAAAAGGCTTAAAAAAGGATGAACTTCAAGCCAAAGTTTTGGATATATTGGCTAAAACCGGACTTCCCAAAGATGCCTTGTATCGCTATCCGCATGAGTTTTCCGGCGGACAAAGACAACGGATTGCCATTGCCAGAGCCTTGATTTTGCGACCTGATTTCATTGTTTTGGACGAACCGACCAGTGCGTTGGACGTTTCTGTGCAGGCACAGATAGTAGACCTATTGCGTAATTTAAAGAAAGAGTTTAATCTCTCTTTTCTTCTTATCTCTCATGACATGAAAATCATAAAGGCTCTGGCCGATTATGTAGCAGTCATGAAAGACGGGAGAATAATTGAAGCCGGCATGAACAAGGATATTTTCACCGCACCGAAGGAAGAATATACCAAGTCCTTAATATCGGCGGCATTTTAAGATTAGAGGAACGAATGGCTGACGAAACCAACCAAGAAGAAACCTTTACGGGCGAAGAAGAGAAAACCGTTCTTAACGAAAAGTTCGGGGAAAAAGTTGCGATTAAGGACGTAAGTATATCCTTATCAGCGGTCTTAGGAAAAAACTCTTTACGGGTGCATCAGCTGTTAAAGCTTGGCCGTGGCGCAGTTGTTGAGCTTAACCGCCGTAAAAACGACAAGATAGAAATCCTTGCCGACAATATTTTAATCGCCCGTGGAGACATTGTCGTTACCGAAAACAACAAAGTCGGCATCAGAATAAGCGAAATCATCAAATCTCAGGTATAATTTCATAAATCACTAGTTATAGAGTAAGCAAAAATGGCAGAAGGTAAGAAATACTATCCGGAAGTGGATACAAAAGTTGATTTTCCGAAAATCGAAGAAGAAGTTTTAGCCTATTGGCAGAAAAATAAGATTTTTGAAAAGTCCGTATCTTTTCGTCCGGCGGGAGAAAAAGGCTCTAACGAATACGTTTTTTATGACGGTCCTCCGTTTGCGAACGGCCTTCCCCATTACGGTCATCTTCTGACCGGCTATGTAAAGGACATTGTTCCCCGCTATCATACGATGAGAGGAAAAAGAGTAGAACGTCGTTTTGGGTGGGACTGCCATGGACTTCCCGCCGAACTTGACGCCGAAAAGTTCTTGGGCTTTTCCGGCAGAGATAAAATCATCAATTACGGTATTGATAAGTTTAATGCCACTTGCCGTGAACGTGTTCTTATGTACACGGACGAATGGCAGACCACCGTAAACCGTCAGGCTCGTTGGGTTGACTTTTCCAATGATTACAAGACCATGGATATATCGTACATGGAAAGCATCATTTGGGCATTTAAAACCCTTTACGAAAAAGGACTTATGTACGAAGGCGTAAAAGTAATGCCTTACAGCTGGGCGGCAGAAACACCGGTTTCCAACTTTGAAACCCGCATTGACAATGCTTATCGGGAAAAAGAAGATCCGGCAGTTACCGTCATGTTCACCTTGACACCTAAGGAAGGCGAAGACCTCCCCTTAAAGATTTTGGTTTGGACGACAACGCCTTGGACCCTCCCCTCCAATCTGGCTTTGGCAGTTGGTCCTGATATTGATTACGACATTTACGAAGAAAACGGCGTTCGTTATGTCATCGGCTCTGCCGTAGTCGGTAAATACAAAAAGGAACTGGCAAATGCGGTAAAAGTAGGCTCTGTAAAAGGTAAGGATTTAGAAGGCCGCACCTATACACCTATTTTTGATTATTTCCAAGATATGCCGGGAGCATTCCGAGTTATCACCGCAGAGTACGTTTCCACCGAAGAAGGAACCGGCACCGTGCATATTGCCCCTGGCTTTGGTGAAGACGACTTAAACGCCGCCACTGCCGCCGGCATTCCGGTAGTATGTCCGGTGGATAGCAAAGGCCGCTTTACTCAACCGATTGAACCGTTTGTCGGTATGCAGGTTTTTGAAACCAACAAGCCGATTATCAAGATTTTAAAAGAACGTGGTATTTTGGTAAAACAAGAGCAGTATAAGCATAATTATCCGCATTGTTGGCGTACGGATACCCCGTTGATTTACAAAGCGATTAACGGTTGGTTTTTAAAAGTAACCGAGATTAAAGACCGTATGGTAGAGCTTAACCAAAATATCAATTGGATACCGTCCCACATTAAAGACGGAGCTTTTGGAAAATGGCTTGAAAATGCTCGTGATTGGTCTATCAGCCGCCACCGTTTTTGGGGCGCTCCGATTCCGGTATGGAAAAGCGATGACCCGAAATATCCCCGCATTGACGTTTACGGCAGTCTTGATGAATTAGAACGAGACTTCGGCGTTCGTCCGGACAACTTGCACCGTCCGTATATTGACGAGCTTACTCGCCCGAACCCCGATGACCCAACTGGCAAAAGCACAATGCGCAGAGTTGAAGATGTTTTCGACTGTTGGTTTGAATCCGGTTCCATGCCGTTTGCCCAAGTCCATTATCCGTTTGAAAATAAGGATTGGTTTGAAAATCACTTCCCTGCCGACTTCATTGTGGAATACATCGCCCAAACTCGTGGTTGGTTCTATACCATGATGGTAATGGCAACGGCTTTATTTGACCGCCACCCGTTTAAAACCTGCTTGTGCCATGGCGTAGTTCTTGATGAAAACAATCAAAAACTTTCCAAACGTCTGCGCAATTACCCAAGTCCGGAAGAAGTATTCTCCACCCTTGGCTCGGACGCATTACGTTGGTTCTTAATTTCCTCCAGCATTTTAAAAGGCGGTAACCTTTCCATTGACCGTGAAGGCAAAGAAATTGCCAAAGCCTCCCGTAAGGCGTTAATCCCCTTATGGAACGCCTATAATTTCTTCTGCTTGTATGCGAATGCCGAAGGTATTAAGGCAGAGGAAATAACCTCCTCTCCTGACGTTTTAGATAGCTACATTCTGTCAAAGACCAAAAAGCTGATAGAAAAGCTTACCATTCTTATGGACGAAAGCAGCATTCCGGAAGTATGTGCCGAAATTGCGGATTTCCTTGATGTTTTAAACAACTGGTATATCCGCCGCAGTCGTGCCAGATTCTGGAACGGCCACAGTGAAGACGCTATAAATGCCTTTAATACGCTTTATACCGTCCTGCTCACTCTTACCAAAGCGGCCGCTCCGTTGCTTCCATTGATAACCGAAAATATTTATCAAGGTCTCACCGGCGAAGAAAGCGTTCATTTGACCGATTGGCCGGACGTAAGCAAAATAAAAGTCGATGAAACTTTGTTAAATAATATGGACATGGTGCGTTCTATCTGCTCCACAGCCAAAGCAATCCGCGAAGAGTATAAACTCCGCAACCGCTTGCCTTTGGCGGCAATGACCATAGCCGGACAGCGCACTTTTGGGCTTAACGACTACATTCCGCTGATTGCCGATGAGATAAACGTCAAAGAAGTATCTTTAAGTGCGGAGATTTCCGAATTTGCCGACAACTTCCTTTACGTCAAAACACCATTGGTTGGTAAACGCCTTGGTAAGTACATGAAGGACATTTTGGAAGCTTCCAAAACCGGAGCTTGGAGCAAAAACTCCGACGGCACGTTAAGTATCGCCGGTCAAACGCTTTTAGCCGAAGAGTTTGAGCTTCGTTTGGTTTTAAAGGAAGGAAAAGCCGGTATGGCTCTTCCTGACAACACCGCCGTTATCGTTATGGATACCAACGTTTATCCGGAACTTGAACGAGAAGGCATTGCCAGAGACTTTGTCCGTATGGTACAGAATCTGCGCAAAGAAAGTAATCTTGACGTTTCCGACCGTATTGATTTAACGTACAACTCGGAAAACGAAACTATTTTACAAGCATTAAGCGAGCATAAAGACTATATCACCGAACAAGTCTTGGCTTTAAGCTTTACGGTTGGTACTGCGCTTAATAATGCGAAACATGAAGAACTTGGCGAAGGAAATATCAACTTTGCCATAAGCAAACACTAATAAAGGAGACAATATCATGACTGACAATAAAGTTGATATTGAACAGATAAAAGACAAACTTAAGATTTTTGGTCGTAAAAGCTCGGAAAAGCTTAAAGAGCTTGGCGAAGAATTGAAAAACAAAATTGAGGAACGGGCAAAAAAAGCCACAGAAGATGACGGAAGCGTAGAATCTCAGGCTCCTGCCGGTCAAAAACAACCCAAAAATACGGTTGATGAGTTACTTGCCAAAATACCTACCATCTCTATTAACATAGGTAAGAGAAAGGAAGATAAAGCTCCGGAAGAAACCAAACCGGAAGCAGAACCGGCGCAAGAAACAAATAAAGAATAAAGCCAACAAAAAAGCGGGACCTAAAAAATCCCGCTTTTAATAAATCTCTTAAAGATAATTATTCCGCAGCTGTAATCTGCTCTATTTCTTCTTTAAGTTTCAGTTTTTGTTTCTTTAAATTGGAAATCAATACTTGATCCGGAAGTGGACGATTTGCTTCCTGTTCAATTTCCAAATCCAAAGCTTCGTGTTTGGCTTTTAATGCTTCTAAGTGTTTTTCTATACTCATTTCATCTCCTCCGAAGTGATACTTCCTTAATTTTAACCCAAGCTTTTGAATATTGCCACCTAATTTTTCGCAAAAGCAGAAAAATCTTCTATCGGGTTCATCATTTAATTGCCTTCTTTGTGGTAAATCTTTAAAGTGAAAGAGGTTGGCAGTTATAATCAGACGGGGAAGCTTATGGAAACAGCCAAAAAGAAAGTACTTATCGACTCCGGTAGCGACATAGAAAGCTGTGTAGCGATTCTTATGGCATTAGCTTCACCCGAAATCGAAGTTGTTGGCATAACCTCTGCCACAGATGAAGACTTTCCCGTACTGAAAGAGTTATGTTTACTGGCAGAAAAAAGGCATATACCTCTTTATAAACCGGAAAAAGCTCCCGACTTTATCAAACTGGCTATGGAAGATTTCTCAGGCAGTTTGTATATAGCTTCCTTAAGCGATTGCCGGAATATCTATCAAGTGTTAAACGATATTCCGCCAGAGAAAATACAAATCAAACAGTTGTTTGTGACTGAAAAATATATTGCAGATTCGCTGAAAGCTTCCCTTCTGTATAAAATAGATAAATTAACTCTGATTTCTTCTGACTTGGCAGAAGTTATAAGAATCACCCTCCATGATTTAGTAATTATGGAAGCCCTACACACCAAATCCGCCACTTACATTTCCGAGCAAATAAAAGAAAAACTTGCAAATAATCCGGAAAATTATTTAGTGCTTTACAATCCCATAGCAGTTGCCTGTATTCTTAGACCGGCTTTGTTCGGGGGCATATTCGGAAGCGCCTCTTTTTACGGAGGAATAGCCAAAGAAGAAAGCTTTGCTACGGAAGAACAAAACAACATTTTATGTATAAACGAAGTAAATATTGATGCATTTTTTGCCTTATTGAATGAACGGTTGGCAATGCTGCCATAGGAACAGAGGAACAAAGATGAAGTTTGGCATAACTCCCATTACCGGCATAACAGATCGCCATTTTCGTTTTATGGTCCGCTTGATGAGCAAGGAAACCGCTCTATACACCGAACCCGTAGCCGCCAAAGATATTTTACAAGCGGATTTAAGAGATAACGTTCTTTGTTACAGTCCCGAAGAACACCCCTTAAGATTGTTTCTTACCGGCAGAAATCATAAAACCATAGCCGAAGCCGCCAAAATCGTCGAAGAATACGGCTATGACGGCATTCATATCAAAGCCTTTGCTCCCTTGGAAAGGATTGGTGCCGGCAATTTTGGCGTTACCATAATTCCTGATGCGGAAACAACCTGCCGCTGTATTGATGCCGCCAGACAAGCCGTAAAAATCCCGCTCAGCGTTGATATTGCAATATCTTTGGTTGGGGAAGATTTTAACAAAGAAGATGCCCTAAAACTCAAACGTCTAATCAGAATGGTATCTTCTGCCGGAACAGACGATTTTGTAATCAACATTACCCGCAATCACGCCCGCAAAGAAAAGGTAAAGCTTTCCAAAGCCGAAAAGACAAGACACGACATGGTTTACCGTTTACAGGAAGAATATCCTCATTTGAAGTTTACCACTTACGGCGACGTCAAAACCTTCCCCAATGCCTTAGAGCATTTAACAAAGACGGACGGCGTTCTTATTGGATACAGCGTACATTCCAATCCGTATATGATGATTGATGCGGACAAAACCATTTTCGGCAAAGACGGTCCCAACCCTTCCCGTACCGAAATCGTGGAAAGCATGATAGAGTATGCAGACCGCGCCTTGAAAGAAGGGGCAAGTATAAAAACGATTGTGAAGCACATGATGGGAATCTTTAATTCTTGCGAAGGTTCTCGTATGTGGAAATATATGTTAGTCGAAGGCTGTAGTTTTGAAGACGCCGGCTCAGAAGTTTTAGTAATGGCTCTTAACAAGTTAGAGGATAAAGAATGCCCGTATCTGTAATTATATTTTTAAGTTTATGTGGAATCTGTGGTTATTTTCTCGGTTCAATTCCGTTTGGTCTTTTATTTACCCGCATGGCAGGCTTAGGCGACATACGGAAAATAGGCTCCGGCAACATTGGAGCCACTAACGTTTTGCGTACAGGCAGAAAAGATTTAGCTCTTTTAACGCTTATCTGCGACAGCGGCAAAGCAGCTTTGGCTGCTGCGGCAGGTATGTATTTAGCACCGGAAGGATATAGCCACCTTGCCGGATTATTAGCGGGAACTGCGGGCGTATTAGGCCATAATTTCCCGCTTTGGCTTAAGTTCAAAGGCGGCAAAGGCGTAGCTTCTACCTTGGGCGTTATTTTGGTAACTGCACCATTCACCGGACTGTTATGTTGCATCACCTGGTTAGTTATGGCTTTCACCTTCCGCTATTCCTCGCTTGCCGCTTTAACGGCAATGGTTTTGGCTCCGGTTTACGCCTTTTTCTTCAGCTCTTTGACTGCGGTAGGATTTTTCCTGTTTCTGGCTTTGTTGTCATTACTCCGGCACAGGGCTAACATTGACCGCCTTTTAAAGGGAACGGAAAGTAAAATAGGAGCGAAGAAATCTTAAAATGGCTTCTTTGTCGGCATCGGAAAAGCTTGATTATCTACGCCTGATTCGCAGCGAGAATGTCGGGCCGGTAACCTTTTACAACCTTCTTAAATATTTTGGCTCGGCAAAAGAAGCCTTAGCCAATATTCAAGATTTTGCCAAAAAGGGAGGTCGTAAAAAGCCGATATCTTTATGTTCCCAAGCGTCTGCCGAAAAAGAAATTGCGGCTTTGGAAAAAATCGGAGCCGAACTGATAGCCTTTAATGAACCCGCCTATTCTCCTTTACTTGCCAAGATAACCGATGCACCTCCTTTAATCTCCGTTCTTGGATATAAAAGCCTTATGCAGAAGAAATCCGTTGCGGTTGTCGGTACCAGAGACGCCTCAATAAACGGCCGTAATATGGCACGGAAACTTGGTTTTGAATTATCCAAGGCGGATATAACCGTTGTTTCCGGCTTAGCCTTAGGGATAGATGCGGCCGCTCATGAAGGCGCATTAAACGAACCGTCCTGCAAAGGAAGCACTATTGCCGTTCTTGGCACCGGCATTAACGTTCCCTATCCCCAAAGCAATCAAAATATTTATGACCGGATAAAAGAAACCGGACTTTTAGTTTCAGAGCTTCCTTTTGGAACCCCTCCTCAGCAAAACAATTTTCCCCGTCGCAACCGTATTATTTCCGGATTGTCCGTAGGAGTTGTCGTTGTTGAAGCCAAGAAAAAATCCGGCTCGTTAATTACGGCGAATATGGCTCTGGAGCAAGGACGGGAAGTTTACGCCATTCCCGGCAGCCCTCTTGATGCAAGAAGCCAAGGCGGCAATCATCTTATCAAACAAGGAGCCATGTTAATCGAGACTCCTGCCGATATCATCGATTCTGTCAAAGCAGATAAAACTTTCCGCCTTAACGAAGATATTTATACCGAAGATTTCACCTATATACCGGAAAAAATATCCGACCTTGAACTTGCCGAAATAAGGTCTAAAATCATAAGCCTTCTGGGCAACGGACCGGTTTTGCAGGACGATTTAATCCGTACAAGCGGAGCAAGTGCCGCATCAGTATCGATAGTTTTAGTTGAATTAGAACTGGCAGGTAAGCTAGAACGTTTAGCAGGTAATAAAATAAACTTGCTGGCAGAGTGGGAGTAAAAATGGAAAATGTAGTCGTTGTCGAATCTCCGGCAAAAGCAAAAACCATAAATAAGTATCTGGGCGACAAGTATAAAGTTCTTGCCAGTTTCGGACATATCCGAGACCTTCCGGCAAAAGACGGTTCTGTCAAACCGGAAGAAGACTTCCAAATGTACTGGGAAGTTGATGACAAAGGCGAAAAACGCATCAAAGAAATAACCTCAGCCCTAAAGGGTGCGCAAAACTTATTCCTCGCCACCGACCCTGATCGTGAAGGAGAAGCCATTGCCTGGCACGTTGTGCAGGAATTACAAAAAAGGGGAAAATTAAAAGGTCTTGCGGTCAAACGAGTAGCCTTTAACGAAATCACCAAAAGCGCAGTTACCGAAGCCATAAACAACCCTCGGGAAATTGATTTGGAATTAGTCAATGCCTATCTGGCAAGGCGCGCCCTTGACTATTTGGTTGGCTTTACGCTTTCTCCGGTTTTGTGGCACAAGCTTCCGGGAAGCCGTTCGGCGGGCAGAGTTCAATCCGTAGCCCTTCGCCTTGTCTGTGAACGGGAAAATGAAATTGAAAAGTTCAATCCCGAAGAATATTGGACGGTGAAAGGGCTTTTTCAAACTCCGGAAAAAGCAGAGTTTAACGCTCTTTTGACCGCTTTGGACGGTAAAAAACTGGCAAAGTTCACCTTGAACAATCAGGAAAGCGCCACCGAAGCCGTAAACAAAATCAAGCAACAAACGTTTACGGTCGGTGATATCGAAAGAAAGACCATAAAGCGTAGCCCTGCTCCTCCGTTCACCACCTCCACAATGCAGCAGGAAGCCGCCCGCAAGCTATTTATGCCGACCAAAAAAACCATGCAAACCGCTCAACAGCTTTATGAAGGTGTGGACATTGGCGGAGATACCGTTGGTTTAATTACATATATGCGTACGGATGGTATTCAGATTGCCAAAGAAGCGCAAACCGCCTGCCGTTCTTTTATCAAAGGAAGCTTTGGGGATAAATATCTTCCGGAAACGCCTCGTTTTTATAAAAACAACGTAAAGAATGCCCAAGAAGCTCACGAAGCTATCCGCCCAACCGACATTTCCCGCACTCCGGAACAGCTTGCCGGCTACTTAAACAAAGACCAGCTTCGTTTGTATGAACTGATATGGAAACGCACGATTGCCTCTCAAATGGAAAATGCTTCCATTGATAAAATGGGCGTTAATATTGTTTCCGCCGATAAAAACATTACGTTCCGAGCCACCGGTCAAAGCATAGCGTTTGACGGCTTTTTGAAGGTTTACTTTGAAGATATTGACGATAAAGACGATGAAGAAAGTTCTTCAATCCTACCGCCGATGAAAGAAAAAGACGCTTTGGACACCAAAGAAGTTCTTCCCGAGCAGCATTTTACCCAGCCTCCTCCCCGCTATTCCGAAGCCAGTCTGGTTAAAAAACTTGAAGAGCTTGGCATTGGCCGTCCTTCCACTTACGCTTCGATAATTTCCGTATTGCAAGACAGAAATTACGTCCGTTTGGAAAGCCGCCGCTTTATTCCCGAAGATAGGGGTAGAATAGTTACTATTTTCTTGGAAAACTTTTTTGCCCGTTATGTTCAGTATGACTTTACGGCCAACATGGAAAACAGCCTTGACGACATTTCGGCAGGAAAAGTTGCTTGGAAAGAGTTGTTATCCGGCTTCTGGGAAGATTTCAGCCATAACATCAAAGATGTAGACCCTCTGACCATTACAGAAGTTTTGAACCGCTTGGAAGAAGCTTTGTCCGACCATATCTTCCCCACTCCGGAAACAAAGATATGTCCGGTATGTAAAAACGGCTCTTTAAGCCTTAAAGTCGGTAAGTTCGGAGCTTTTGTCGGTTGTTCAAACTATCCGGAATGTCATTACACCCGCCCGCTTGACACCGCAGAAGCATCAAAAGAAAACCAAGACGGCGAAGAAAACGGCTCTGCGGCAAAAGTCCTTGGTAAGAATCCGGACAACAATCAAGAAATAACTTTGCGCAAAGGACCTTACGGTTACTATGTTCAGGAAGGTGAAGTTGTATCCAAACCGAAAGGCAGAGGTAAAACCAAAGCAAAAACCGATACCGAAGCAAAGGAAACGGAAACTTCCGGCAAAAGAGTATCCCTTCCTCGTAATATTGCACCGGAAAATCTGGATTTGGCAAAAGCCCTTGCCTTATTAAGCCTTCCTCGCACTCTTGGCAATCACCCTGATACGGGAACCGCCATACAAGCCGGCATCGGCCGTTTTGGGCCTTATGTTAAAAACGGCAACAGCTTTAAATCTCTAACTCCGGCTGATGACATTCTGAGCATAGACCTATCCAGAGCCATAGAGCTTTTATCCAAAGCTTCTCGTGTAAGCGCAACGGAAATCGGCACTCACCCGAAAGACGGCAAACCCATATCGGTAGGTAGCGGCCGTTTTGGCCCCTATGTCAAGCATGGAACGACCTATGCCTCTTTACCTAAGGATATGCGGGAAGAAGGAAGAACGCCGACTTTGGAAGAAGCCATAAAGTTACTTGCCGATAAAGAAGCCAAAGCCCCCAAAGCCAAGCCGAAAAAGAAAGCAACCAAAACTAAAAAGGAAAGCAAGTGAGCAAAAAACGTTCCCCCTTACCCAACATGGAAGACTTAGTCAGCTATCTTCAAGATAACTCCGGTCGTGTCGGCAAGCGGGAAATTGCCAGAGCTTTTAATATCCGTGGTGATGACCGGATTGCGTTAAAAGAAATGCTACGGGAAATGGAAAACTCCGGTGTTATCAGCAAAGGCAACCGCCGCAGTATCAGTATGGCAGGCGTTTTACCGCAAACTTGTCCGGTCGAAGTAACCGGCGAAGATTCCGACGGCTATCTTATCGCCCGTCCTTTAAACTGGCATGAAGACACCCCTTCGCCGCAAATTATCCTTATCGACATGGGAAATATAATTCCGGCGGCAAAACTTGGGGATTTTTTACTGGTACGGGTAAAACAAGCCGGAAAAAATCTTTACGAAGGAACGGTTGTCCGGCGTTTAACCAACGCCCCTGACCGCATAGTCGGTGTTTTTTCCTCTCGAGGCAAGGGACAGCCGGGAATGGTCTGTTCGGTTGACCGCCGTTTAAAACATAACTTTTTTGTAGAACGTGACGACACTCTTAACGCCGAAGATTCTTCAATAGTTATTGCGGAACTTTTTGGAGAGGCAAACCGCCGCCAAGCAAAAGTAATTAAAATCATCGGCAAAGAAACGGACAGTAATGTTGCCAGTCTGATTGCCGTATATCTGCACAATTTGCCGCTTTATTTCCCTTCTGCTGCCATAAAAGAAGCAGAGAAAGCAATCCTTCCGCCCATGGATAACCGTGAAGACTTACGCAGCCTTCCCTTGGTAACCATTGACGGCGAAGATGCCCGAGATTTTGACGATGCCGTATGGGCAGAGCCATATTCTGACGGCAAGATAAAAAACGGCTGGCATCTTATTGTTGCCATAGCCGATGTTGCTTGGTTTGTCCGTTCGGGTTCGGCTTTGGACGCTTCCGCAAAAGAACGGGGAAACTCGGTTTACTTCCCTGACCAAGCAATTCATATGTTGCCGCAAGAATTATCCGCCGGCTTAAGCTCTCTGATGCCTAATGAAGACAGACCTTGCCTTGCCGTTCATATTTGGATTGACGGCGAAGGAAAGCAGATTAAGAAAAAGTTTACCAGAGCCATGATACGTTCTGTCGCTCGCCTTAATTATCACGAAGTGCAAGACATCATTGACGGCCGCATTCATTCCGAACATTTAGAATCTTTAATCAATAATTTATACGAAGCTTTTAAAGTATTAGATTATGATAGAAAATCCCGTGGAGCCTTAAATATTGATGCGGTTGAACGGGAAATAATTCTAACTTCCTCCGGCAAAGTAAGCAGTATAATTCCCAGAGAACGTTTGGAAAGCCACCAAATCATTGAAGAGTTTATGATTGCCGCCAACGTTGCCGCCGCTGAAGTTCTGGAAGAATTGGAAATGCCGGTTATGTACCGTATCCATGAACCGCCTTCCGGCGAAAAAATTGCCGCCTTAAGCGATTATTTATCTTTGATGAAAGTACCGGTAAAGCTTCCCGCCAAACCCAAACCGGCTGATTTTAATAAGATTTTAGCAGAGGTAAAAGATACGCCTTTGGAAACCAACATCAACGAAATGGTTTTGCGTAGCCAGTCGCAAGCAAGATACAGTCCGGAAAATTACGGTCATTTTGGCTTGGCATTGGAAAAGTATGCCCACTTCACCTCCCCTATCCGCCGTTATGCGGACTTAATGGTACACCGAGCATTGATAAGCGGCTTAAACCTTGGCGAAGGCGGACTTGATTTAAAAACCGATATCACCAAGACCTTTACCGAAACGGCAGAGCATATTTCTTATACGGAACGCCGTGCGGATACCGCAGAAAGAGACGCCGAAGACCGGTATATAGCTGCATTCCTTGCCCCGAAAGAAGGCGAGCTTTTCTCCGGCATCGTTACCGGAGTAACGCCTGCGGGTCTTTTTATTCGCCTTGATGACAATTATGCCGAGGGCTTTTCTCCCATAAGCACCCTGCCTGACGAATACTATGTCTATGACGGTATTGCCCAGAAACTTGTCGGCCAAAGCACGGGTATGAGCTTTTCTTTAGGTCAAGAAGTCCAAGTAATCTTAAAAGAAGCCGTACCGCTAACCGGAGGAATCCTTCTGGAAGTACTTGGTAAAGTTCGCCGGAAACACAGACCGCCTCGCCACCGTGGCAGACTTCACGAATCCCGCAGAAAATCATCTAAACAAGGACATAGACGTGCGCGCCATCATCATTAGTTTTATAACTTTTGCTTTCTCTCTTCCTGCGATTGCCGCCACTGGCGGATTAACTCCGGCTTGGTGGACGGCTCCTTTTGACGGCTCACCGGAAGCAAAAACGACTATAAGCATGGCGGAAGTTTTTACCCCTGGTTATCAAGCCATTCAAAACAAATATATTACATCTATCGACTTGCAGCCTTTGGTGGCAGACAGTTTAAAGCAGCTTTCAGCCATAGATAATCTTTTCCAAATCCGCACCGACGAAGAAAAAATCACGATTTTTTATAGTGGACAAAAGCATAAAAGCTTACGGATAAAGCCCTCGGACAGCGGAGAAAACTGGGCAAAAGCAACCGCCGCCGCGATTTCCGAAGCTCGCAAGCTTTCTCCCAAAATTGCCTCCGTTAATATCGAAATCCTTTACGCACTTGTATATAACAGCATTTTGTCCCATTTGGATAAAACCTCTCACTATCTTCCTCCGCATCATGCTCAAAAGGCGAAGATAGAGCATCATGGTTTTGGTAAAGTGGGAATAAGCGTCCGACCGACATTAGACGGCTTAGAAGTAACCGACGTTGATATTGATTATCCTTGCCCTCTTCTTATCGGTGATATCATTACCTATATTGACGGGAAACCTGTAAACACCATGGAAGCAAAAGACATTCAAAAAGCGTTTTCCGGAAAACCGGACAGCACAATTTCTGTAAATATCCGTTATAAAGAAGCCCCCATAATCTTAAAGCGCAAGTTTACACCTCCGCCAATTCCGGGAATGCTTAAAATGCTTTCCTCTGATGTTGCTTTAATAACAATTCCGGCGTTTACTTCCCAAACGGCATATAAAGTAGAAGCCGCTGTTACCGAGCTTCCCGCAAACACCAAAGGCCTTATTTTTGATTTACGAGGCAATCAAGGCGGCCTTCTTTCCGAAGCGGTAAAACTTGCCGACCTTTTTATAAAAAGCGGCATGATTACGGAAGTAAAAGGCAGAGCCATGGAAGCCACCGCTTATTACCAAGCAACCCCGAAAGAAATCTGGGAAAACAAGCCTATTGTTATCTTAATTGACGGCAAAACCGTCTCTGCGGCGGAAGTTTTTGCCGCAGCCATGCAGCAAAATCATCGGGCAACGGTCATTGGCGCCACTTCTTACGGTAAAGGTACCGTCCAAACTGCCGTTCCTTTGCCGAACAA
The DNA here is from genome assembly GCA_017507765.1 of Alphaproteobacteria bacterium. Lineage (GTDB taxonomy): Bacteria > Pseudomonadota > Alphaproteobacteria > CACZRW01 > CACZRW01 > RGIG5556. The sequence continues at coordinate 53,417 of JAFWAG010000021.1, forward strand.
GGGAGAACTTATGCTGACTTGGGCGGAAATATATACCTCCAAAGGAAATAGTTTAGATAAAAACGGAGTATCTCCGGACATATGTCTTTCTGCGAAAAATCCTTGTCCCAAAGCCATCATTGAAAGCGAAGAAGAACTTTTCTCCACCGCAATTTCTGCTCTTGGTTTATAGTTTGGCATCAATATTGCATATGTATAAGTAGTTATTATTACCACTTTAGCTAAAAGCGGAGTAAAAAATGAGCTTATACGGAATATTGTCATGCAGTGCGACGGCCATGCTGGTTCAAAGCCATGCCTTAGAACGTATCGGAAGCAACGTTTCCAACATACAAACTGTGGGCTATAAAGCCAACGACACCTTATTTAAAACCCAGTTATATCACTATATTTCCGAAGACAAGGAATATTACACTGCCGGAGCAATTGACCGACGTTATGTAAGCTTGCAGGGAAGCCTGACCAGTACCTCTTCCTCAAGCGATTTAGCTATTAACGGCGACGGTTTCTTTTTGGTCAGAGAGCGTTTTGGTACTCCGGATACGACGATGCTTACCAGAGCCGGTAATTTTGGTACCAGCAACATAGACCCTAACGGCAAGACTGTAGACCCGAACAAAGCTTTTCTGGTTACGGCGGCAGGAGATTATGTTCTTGGTTGGCAATACGATATGACAACTAACTCTTATGCCGAAACCATCTCCCCGCTTGATGTAACTCCGGTTCAGCAAGTTGACGGAACGATGAGTACGACGGTTGGCGTTGATGCCAACATTCCCGCCTCAGGTTCAAGCGCAACCAACATTGGCTTAAACGTTTATGATGCGGGATACAATTCCCACACGGTTACCATGAATCTAGTCAAAGCTTCTGACGCCAACGAATGGACGCTTAGTTTTTCGCTTGAAGACGGCGTAACCACTACCGCTCCGGTAAATATCTTCTTTAACGGCGATGGAGATATTCTTCCGGAATACGCCACTCAAAGCCTTGATATCACTTGGGCAGACGGAACCTCTCAGACGTTAACTATTGATTTAAGCGAGCTTACTCAGCTTGGCGACGAGCAAGCGATAAAAGAGATTTCAACCGACGGCAAACCGATAGGAACTTTACGAACTACGTCTTGGAGTGAAGATGGCGTTTTAAATGCGATTTATACAAACAATAAAACCTATCCGGTAGCCAAACTTGCCATAGGTACGGTAACGGTTCCGGACTCTTTGCAGGCAATATCAAACAACCTGTTTGGCTTAACTCAAAACTCTGGCCCTTTAAAGATTTTGGATTTAACCGAACCGGAAGTTGGAATGTACACCTCAATCCTTTCAAACACTTTGGAAGCTTCCAACGTAGTTCTGGAGCAAGAGTTTACCAAGATGATAACCACGCAAAGAGCGTATTCAAGCGCATCAACGGTTTTCACTACCGGCAATGAGATGTTCCAAACCGCTACGAATATTTTATCCTAAATAACCACTTCCGGCTAAGCATAGCGATTAAAAGCAAAGGTCTTTTGCTTTTAATCCAGCTGGAAGAAAATCATCTTTAAATATCCGGTTTCCGGTAACAAAGGATGTACAGGATGATCCGGAGCTGCTCCGGCTATCTTAACGATTCTACCGTTACGTCCGCTTTCGCTTATTCCGCGGGAACATTCGGTAAGAAAAGCTTCCGGCGACACATGATGCGAACAGGAAGCAAGACCTAAGAAACCGCCCTTTTCCACTAACTTAGAAGAAAGCTTGGCAAGTTTACGATAACCTTTCAGACCTTGATTCAAATCCTTTTTAACTTTGGCAAAAGCCGGAGGATCACAAATAACCACATCGAACTTATCTTTATCGGCAATCATGTCTTCCAGTAAAGTAAAGGTTTCTCCTTTTACAAAGCGGCTTTTATCCGCAACTTTATTAAGTGCTGCAGACTGCTCTGCCAAAGCCAAAGAATCAGCCGAACGGTCACAGGCAAGAACTTCTTTTGCTCCGGCAATTGCTGCGTGCAGAGCAAACCCACCGGCATAAGTATAAAAGTCCGCAAACCTAAGGCCATGAGCAAGCCTTCCGGCAAATGCTCGATTATCTCTCTGGTCATAGAACCAACCGGTTTTCTGACCTTCCCTAATATCTATCAAAAACTTTATACCATTTTCTTTGACTTCCAAAGGCGAAGGTATTTCCCCAAACTCAATTTCATTTAACGGCTCAAGACCTTCCAATGCTCTTGCCGAACTTTCCGACCGGAACAAAATTGTTTTAGGGTCTAATACTTCTTTCAAAGCCGCCACTATATCTTTTCTCAGCAAATCTGCTCCCGCCGTATTAAGCTGACAAGAAACAACATCTCCGAAGCGGTCGATAACCACACCGGGCAAGTTATCCCCTTCCGAATGAACCAAGCGGTAATAAGTACTGCCGATAAGCTTATGGCGCAAATCCAAACATTTACGCAGACGTTTTGCGATAAAGGCGGAGTTTATAGGAATATCTGCTTCCGTAGAAAACTTCCGAAAACAAATCAAAGAATGCGGGTTAAATGAACCTACCCCAAGAAAAGCGCCATTATCATCAATAAGCCTAACCATACTACCCGAAGGAATAGCCTTTGCTTCCGGCGTCATTTCTATTTCATTGGCAAACACCCATGGATATCCGAAACGAACTCTTTTGGAGGCTCCTGCACGCATTTTTACGGATAACGGATAAAGAAGGTTTGCCATATCAATTTCCTTTAGGCTAAAAAACTATTTAAAACAGCCAAAAGAATGCAAAATAATCGCCTTAAAAACAAGAATAAAGTTACTACCCGTAAAAATAGGTTTGTTTTCCGGCGGTATTATTTTACACTTAACAAAAAATCAGGAGTAAGCCATGGGCGGAGATGAAATAGAATACAAAGCCGGAGACATTATATATGCCGAAAAAGAAACCGGAAATGCGGTATATTCTATCATATCCGGCACCGTAGAATTATACCAAAAAGGCACTTTGGTTATGGAATGCCGTCCTGGGGATTACTTCGGAGAAATCGAAGTAATGGACAACACGTCCCGCATAATGGCAGCTCTCGCCAAGACCAATCTTTTGGTAAAGAAGATGAACCGAGCCGACTTCCAGACCCTTTTAAAAATGGACGGAGAAGCTTCGGTTGCCGTTATCAAAGGCATCTCGAAGAAAATGCTTCTTTTAAGCCGTATGGAAAACAAAAATGCTCTGGTTAAAACACCCCCAAAGGGTAAAAACCCTGTCAGCAAACTTTCTCCGTCTCGTTCTTTGGTAAAGAAGGATACTCCTTTGCCTCCCCTTAAAGCCAAGTCAAAGAAAAAGCCTTCGATTCTAAGCTTTTTGTTCAAAGATTTATCTTCCGAACCTCCGTTGAATGCTCCAATTGTTATCATTCCGGCAATCAAAGGAGATGATGAACATAACTTCCAGCAAATGATAGCGGAAACCGTTCAAGAATTACATGGCATACGCGTAAAAAGCTATGAACAGGAAATGCCGACCAACGATATTGGCAAAGCTTTCCTGATTGCCAATTCATGGTTAAAAGACAAGCACGCTAATCTTGTTTTATGGGTAGAAAAAGAAAAAAACACCGAAGCCGTAACCATTCGTTTTATCCCTCGTAACACCAACCATGATGTTGCAGGAATATTCAATATATACAATTCATTAAAGATTCCTGTTAATCTTTCTGATGAAGATAAAAATCTTTTAAAAGCCGTAACAGCCGGAGCCATTCCGTCCTTATCTTACGAACAAGGCAAACTTTTAAAACTGTTGGTTCCGCAAACCTTGGAAACCGTAGCAAAGCCGACCATAGCGGAAAACTTATTCTGTTATGCCAACGCCCTTGCCGCCGCCGGTAACTTTGACACCAAAAGCACCTTTTATCGCAGAGCCGAAGAAGCCTACGAAGAATATCTTCAATCAGCAAAGGAAAGAGAAAAGGTATACACTGCCGAAGCTTATTATCAGCTTGGGCTTATTTTGCAAACCAAGGGCGAGCTTATCAACGATTTAGACACTCTTTATAAGTCTGCAACTTCATATGACGAAGCGATTCAGAACGTTGACCGTTTAAACTACCCTTCCGAATGGGCTTTGTTTTACCTAAAACTTGGCAACTTGCTGTATAAAATCGCTCAACTTGAAGAAGACAACGAAACCTACGAAAAAGCGATGAGCGCCTATAAAAACGCTTTGGACGTATACAACAAAAGCTTTGAGCCGATGCGCTGTGCCGAAGCTTTAAACGGTCTTGGGCTTACCATGCACGTTGTTGCGGAGCATTTAAAGAATCAAGAGCTTGCCAAAAGCGCCGTTAAACTTTATGCCTCCAGTCTGGAAATCCGTAGCAAGGAAGATACGCCTTTACTATGGGCAGCAACCAAAAACAACATGGCTTCCGCACAATTTTTACTGGGCAGACAGACCGGAGAACCAGAATACTATATCAGCGCTATCAGCGGATTTAGAGAAGCACTGGATATGTACGAAAAGAGCAATTCTTACCGCATGGCAATGGTAACCACAAAAAACTTAAAGCGAGCGGAAGAAGAGTTTACAAAAATCGGAGGTATTCCCGGCTTGGCAAAATCAGCACGCATACCCTATCCCGAACTGTTTGACGGCTATGGTACAGAAGAAGACGACGGGAAAGCCTCTTAAAATCATTTAAGTTCTTTTGCCGAAAACGGAACGGCATAACCGCCGATAACCGTCAGCAAGCTTATTTTACTATCCTTCTTTTTGCGGATTTTTTCCAAACGGGCATCTTCATTTCCCATATATCCGGAAACTTCCAACAAAAAAGCATGGCTTTCGTCCGGCATATCGTATTTATCCACGATATTTTTCACTTTAATGTCTGCTTCATCAAAGATAGCTTTAAGTGCGCTGATACTTACCGAGCCTTTTGTTTCCAAAGCCAATAAAGAATTATCTTTTCCGGTTTCTTCATAAGGCATCTTAGCCAAAGCATAAGCTTCTTTTCCTTCGCCCCGCCCTTCTCCGGCACCGCCGACGGGCAATCTGGCAATTACCCGCAAGTCCGTATCTTTACGGGAAGAAAGCAAGCCAAGCCACCACGGAGCTTCATTTTCATTTCGACTAACGGGAATAATTCCCACACTGGATTGATTGGATTTTACACTGTCTATAACTTCACCGACTATACCGCAATCGACAATAGGCGTATAAGCACCAAAGCTGTCTCTGGCTATTTCAATATATCCGGAACCTCTTTCCGGCATATAAACTGCAACTTTAAAGTCGCCTTGCATACGGATAAAAGCCCCCATCATTTCCGTCCACAAACGCAGCAAAACTTCCTTTGGAAAGCTTCCCTGATGTCTGGCAATCAGCCTGCGCAAGATTTTCATTTGCCGAGCGGGGTGAAATATCGGCTGAGTGGATTTAGCTTTGTATTTTCCTATTTCCAACACGATTTCAGCCCTTTCCATCAGCAAATCATGAAGCTGATTATCTACTTTATCTATCTGGGTTCTTAAATCATCTAATTCCATAGCGTATTTACATACCTTTCATATATTCTCTAATTGCAAGTTTACATGATAGACAGATATATCTATAAGAAAAAGAAATAAAAGTGAAGGACGCTTTATGTTTATATTTTTATTACTTGCCATAGCCACTCTCGGCCCCATGACTTTAAATATGTTTTTGCCGGCTCTGCCTGTGATACAAGCGGATTTTGCGGCACCGTACAGCGTCTTACAGCTTTCCTTAAGCCTTGGGATTATCACCTTTGCCATAGGCACTTTCTTTAACGGCTTTTTATCGGACAGAATCGGCAGAAAGCCTACGATGATTTTAGGTTTATGGCTTCACATAATCGGCAATGTCATCTGTATTTTTTCGCCGAATATCTGGTGGTTTATTTTTGGCCGCATAGTCATGAGCTATGGCGGAGCCGGACTGGCCGTAGTTATCCGTGCCAGTATAAGCGACATTTACGGACCAAAAAAATCCACGGTTATTTATGCATGGCTTGCAATTACCATGGTTTTTGCGCCTATGATAGCCCCCTCTGTAGGCGGTTATATTGCCGAGTTTTTCAACTGGAGGGTAATTTTCCTTGTCTTAACAGCTGTTGGCTTGCTTGCCGTCGGAGCAACCATTATCGGCATTCCGGAAACCCGCCCAAAGTTTAGAAACAAAGTATCTCCGGCAAAAGATTTCCTTTTAGTGTTAAAGAGTAAGGAATGGTGGATTTATGCTTTTCTTTGCGGTTTTGTTTCCTCGGAATCTTTTGCCTTTGTTTCCGGTATGCCATACATCGCCGAAACCATTTTACATATGACCCCCGGTCAATACGGCTCATGGCTGATGCTTGCGGCGTCCGGATACCTTTTCGGAAACCTTATCAGCACCAGATTGGCTAATATCAAAAGCACCTTTTTCATGACCTTTACCGGAGCTTTAATATCTTCTGTCGGCGCCGGCATAATGCTTTGGTGTTACCTTACGGATTTAAAGGATTATTACCTAATTTTCTTTGCAATGTCGGTCATAAACCTAGGCACCGGAGTAACGCTTCCCAGTAGCATTTCCGCCTCAATCAACCTTGCCGGAGTTCCCCGTGGAGCAAGCGCAGCCATGCAGGGACTCGTTCAAAGCTTAATTCCTGCCGCAGTTGTGCAGTATATAGGAAGTGCTTATGACGGCACCGCTTTTGTAACCTTTGCCTGTATCATAAGTATTACGTTTCTGACCGTCATCTTATCCTTAGCGGGCAAGACTCTTACTTCCCGCCGGTGAAACCGTAAAGGATACTTCCGTTCCGCTGGTATCTCCGTCCAGCTGAATCGTAGCGACTCTGTTGCCATGCTTAAAGGTAAGCACGCTCATCTGGGAACGAACCACGGTAATTTCCTGCCATCCGAACTTAGGCATTTCCGCCATATAGAAATCGAACAAACCGCCCTGACTGTACGGAGCATTAAAGACGATTCGCCCGCTCCAAGAGTTCTGACCGCCGAATACCAAAGTCCTTTTTAAGTCCATAACGGCCTGTTCCGGTATGGGAATATCGTTAAACTGGGCGAAATTAGGCGGAATAGCCTTTGCTTCTCCGGTAACATCGTCCGTGTTCTTAGATGAAGACATAAGCGGCGCACCGTTTGTGCAGGCGACCAAAGATGTTGTAATCATTAAAGAAAACAAAAAAACTGCTATTTTCATAAAAACCTTCCTTGCATAACATTTAGATAAGTTTATTTTATATCATACTATGATAACACCACATATTATCGTTCTCGGCAATGAAAAAGGTGGCACCGGCAAATCAACGGTAGCCATGCACATCATTGTTCACTTGTTAAGAGACGGCAAAAAAGTCGCTTCTTTGGATTTAGATGGCCGCCAAGGCTCTTTAACCAAATACATAAAAAACCGCAATTTATATGCGGAGAAGCATGGCATATCCCTTCCGATGCCGGAGCATTTAGCCGTTGCCGCCTCATCGTCATTTACCGAAAAAAGCATTGCCGAAGACTTAAAAGTTTTGGACAGTACGATTAAAGACTTAAAAAAGATTGCCGACTTTATCGTTATTGATACTCCGGGTTCGGACAATTACCTTATGCGTGCAGGCCATAACTATGCCGATACGCTTATCACGCCGATTAACGAAAGCCTTATCGACCTTGACGTTCTTGGCTCTGTTGATCCGGAAACGCAAAAGATTTCTTCACCAAGCCAATATTCGCAAACCGTTTGGGAAGCCCGAAAGTTCAGAGCTGCCCACCGTTTAAAGCCTTTGCGTTGGTTTGTGGTCAGAAACCGCCTCTCTCATGTTGACACCCGCAACCGCCATGTAATGGATAAAGTCATCAATGATCTTGCCAAAAGAGTAAGCTTTACCGCTCTTCCCGGTCTTGGTGAACGGGTTATTTATCGTGAACTGTTTTTAAAAGGCCTTACCATGCTTGATTTGCGGAAAGCCGGCGTTGATATGAACATAGGACTGTCCCATATTGCCGCCCGAAGAGAAATCAAACAGCTTATGGATACAATCGAAGAATGATTTACGCTTTTATCGCCGGCTTAGCTTTACTTTTGATGATTATAGGTATTGGCAATATCTACGACAAAGAAAAGCTTCCCTTTTTGAAAAAGGTTTTAAAGGTTGGCATTGTTATCCTAATAGTTTTGCTTGTTATTTTCCTGATTGCGACCGGCCGCATTTCCGCCATAGCCGCTGCATTGGGAGCTTTGGCAATATGGGCGGCAAGGCTTTTACAGCTTGGAATACTATATCGTAATTTCAAGCATGGCGCAGGACCAAGACAAGCAAAGAATACCGCTTCCGACAATATGAGTACAAAGGAAGCCTATGACATCTTAGGCTTAAAACCCGGTGCGACAGAGAAAGAAATCAACCAAGCATACAGGGATTTAATGGCAAAGCTCCACCCTGACCACGGAGGAAACGATTATCTGGCAACCCGTTTAAACCAAGCCAAAGATATTTTGCTTAAAAAGAAATAACTTTCATAATAAATAAGTATGTATTATCAATACTTATCTTTTGCAGTCTTTATATTAAGGAGTATTCAATGAACATCACCATGATTGGCACCGGCTATGTAGGACTTGTATCCGGTACTTGCTTTGCCGAGTTTGGCTTTCCGGTAACCTGTGTTGATAAGGTAAAGGAAAAGATTGATAACCTAAAACAAGGCATTATTCCCATCTATGAACCCGGATTGGAAGAAATGGTAAAAAAGAATGCGGAGGAAGGCAGATTATTCTTTTCCGATGATTTAAAAGACTCCGTCCGCAAGTCTGACGTTATTTTTATTGCGGTTGGAACTCCGACTCGAGAAGAAGATGGCAGCGCAGATTTGCAGTATGTTTATGCTGCCGCCAAAGAAATAGCGGAAGCCTTAACCGACCGTTATACGGTTATTGTAACCAAGTCTACGGTTCCGGTAGGCACCGGCAGAAAGATTGCTCAGATAATCAAAGCCGCCAACCCCAAGGCTGACTTCGACATTGTTTCCAATCCGGAGTTTTTACGGGAAGGTTCTGCGATTAAAGATTTCATGCGTCCGGACAGAGTTGTCATAGGTTGTGAAACTGCTCGTTCGCAAGCGGTTATGGAAGAACTTTACCGTCTTTTGGCTTTAATGGATATTCCCGTAGTTTATACAAAGATAGAAACTTCCGAGCTTATCAAATACGCTTCAAACACTTTCCTTGCCATGAAAGTTACCTTTATTAACGAGATTTCGGATTTGTGCGAAAAATGCGGAGCAAACGTACGGGAAGTTGCCAAAGGTCTTGGCTTGGATAAAAGAATAGGCAGCAAGTTTTTGCAAGCCGGCCCCGGTTACGGCGGTTCTTGCTTCCCGAAAGACACCATGGCTTTGGTGCAGATAGCCAAAGAATACGGTTCACCGGTTCGCCTTGCGGAAACACTTGTTGACATCAACGAAAAGCGTAAAAAAGCTATGGCTACCCGCATTATTTCCGCCTGCAAAGGAAGCGTTAAAGATAAAACCATTGCTATCTTAGGCATCACCTTCAAGCCTGATACCGATGATATGCGGGCAGCCCCTGCCCTTGATATCATTCCGGTTTTGCAGGAAAACGGAGCCAAGCTGAAAATCTATGACCCTAAAGGCATGAAGGAAGGCGCAAAACTCATCTCTAACGTAACTTGGTGTGATAGTTCTACCGAAGCGATGACCGATGCTGATGCTTTAGTTATATTGACAGAATGGAACGAATTTAGTTCCTTAAAACCGGAAAGCTTCAAAGACATTATGCATGGCAGAATAATTGTTGACCTGCGCAACGTATTCGACCCCGTAAGAGCCAAAGAAGCCGGCTTTGATTACAACTGTATCGGAAGATAATCTCCGCTAAAGAAAAGGATTTATGGAAAATGTTTATAAAAACCGTTGCAAGCACTCCGTTTTCCGATCAACGCCCCGGAACTTCCGGTTTGCGTAAGAAAGTAAGCGTTTTTGAACAACCGAACTATCTGGAAAACTTTGTCCAAGCCTTATTTAATTCTTTGTCCGGAGTTACGGGCAAAACCTTAGTCTTAGGCGGAGACGGACGTTATTATAACGATACGGCGATTCAGACCATTATCAAAATGGCTCTTGCAAACGGATTTGGTAGAGTAATGGTTGCCAAGGACGGCATTTTATCCACCCCTGCCGCCTCCTGTGTCATTCGCAAATATCAAGCTTTTGGCGGCATAATCCTTTCCGCCAGCCACAATCCGGGCGGCAAAGATGACGATTTTGGCATAAAGTACAACACTTCTAACGGCGGCCCTGCTCCGGAAAAAATAACCGAAGCAATTTATGCCCGCAGTAAGACCCTTAACAGCTACCGCATTGCCGATATAGATGACGTAGACATCTCGGTATTGGGCGAAACCAAAATCGGTGATTTTACCGTCGAAGTCTTTGACGGTATTTCCGATTATGTCGAGTTGATGAAAACTTTATTTGATTTTTCGGATTTAAAGAAACTTTTCGCCTCTGGCTTTACCATGCGTTACGACGCGTTAAACGCAGTAACCGGACCTTATGCCCGCCGTATTCTGGAAGAAGAACTCGGCGCACCCAAAGGAACGGTAGTCAACGGCACACCCCTTCCCGATTTTGGCGGCAAGCACCCTGACCCGAACCTCACTTATGCGAAGGATTTGGTTGATTATATGTTTGGCGACAATGCTCCGGATTTTGGTGCGGCTTCGGACGGAGACGGCGACCGCAACATGATTCTCGGCAATCATTTTTATGTCAATCCAAGCGACAGCTTAGCGGTTATTTGCGCCAACTATCAATCAGCAAAGGGTTATGCGGACGGACTTCTGGGCATTGCCCGTTCCATGCCGACCAGCCAAGCTGCGAATAAAGTAGCTGATGCCTTAGGAATCAAGTGCTATGAAACTCCCACCGGTTGGAAGTTCTTCGGCAACCTTATGGACGCAGACAAAGTAACCATTTGCGGCGAAGAAAGCTTTGGTACCGGTTCTAATCATATCCGTGAAAAAGACGGTGTATGGGCAGTTTTATTCTGGCTTAACATTCTTGCTTCAAGGCGTCAGTCTGTATCTGAAATTGTTACCGACCATTGGCAGAAGTTTGGCAGAAACTATTACTCCCGCCACGACTACGAAGGTATCGACAGCACGGCAGCCAATGGCTTAATGGAAAATCTGCAATCCAAGTTTGCATCTTTGAAAGGTGCAAAGCTTGGAGATTATACCGTAGATATAGCCGACAACTTTGCTTACATTGACCCGATTGACGGCAGCGAAACCACCAATCAAGGAGTTCGGATTTTATTTACGGACGGTTCTCGAATAATTTACCGTTTATCCGGCACCGGCACCAGTGGAGCCACCTTGCGTGTATATCTGGAAAAGTATGAACCGGATACGGCCAAGCAGAACCAAGACGCTCAATCCGCCCTCAGCGATTTAATTAAAATCGCCGATGATTTAGCGGGCATAGCCTCCCGTACCGGCATGGAAAAGCCAACGGTAATCACCTAAAGATAACTCCTGCTTTACATTTATAATTGCATCTTCTAAAGTAATCCTGCCTTTGCATGAAAAACAAAGGCGGGATTTAGAAGTCTCTTAATAACCAAAGGTTCCATCTTGGATAGACCTCTCCTTGCTTTGTGTCTGGGAGACAGAGTTATGTCCAGATGCCAAAGCATTAAAAACTTTGTACCGAGTTATTACGGTCTTCTAACTCCCAGGCAAGTGTAGCGCAAAGCCTTGATTCTTTATTGGGAGAAAGCAGATGAACCGTACTCAAAAAGGCAGCATTTCCGTTGAAGCAATTGTTATGTTAGGGATTATAGCTTCCCTGACGCCCATACTTTATAAGCACGTTGCCGACCGCCGCGAAGATATGGATAATATAACCGAAGCAAACACTCTGCTTTTGTTAAAGAACGCCGCCGCAGAATATATCGAAGCGAACAAAGACACCTTAAGCGTAGGTACAGTTCTTTTTGAGCCAACCGACATCGGTATAGACATATCCGGCTATCAAATCGGGATAAAGAAGGAAGTAAACGGCACCATAAACGCCATGATAGCCTCCACAAGCGGCAATAATGATATGAAAGCGGCAAAGGTTGCTTCGTTACTTGGCGTATCAGCGGGAATATATTCGGCACAGGATAGTAGCAAAGCATGGGGTATCAACGGTATCTGGGCAGAAAATATCTCAAGCTATGGCTTTACGTCTCTGCCGACCGGCGTTCCGGTTGTAACCACGGCTTACGACAAAGAAGAAAGCTTTGGAATTAATGAAGAAGAATTAAAAAACATTCTGGAAAATACAAGCTATGATTCTTTAACGGCGAAAAAGCTTTGTATTGATAATCCGGAAATACCGGAAGATGAAAGATGCATCGAAGATTGGAACATTATCGGCATCAATCCGTTGGAAATTATTGCTGGCTGTAATTCCGGCATTCAATCTGCCTGTGAAAAAGGCTGGTTAAAAAATATCAATCGTTCCTGCTTGGAAATATCCATAAAGTATAAAGGAGCCGGCTTTATGGCTCCTTCGGACATATACAAGCTGACGACTTCCCGTAATACCCAAGTTGAAAGAGCCTGCTACTTCGTAAACGGGGAACTTCCAACTAACGAGCAGTTAATTGAAGCCGTAAAAACCGATGCTATAGCCCGCCGCTATGATTGGGAAAACCATAAAATATCTGCTTCCTGTCAAAACATAATCACAAACTGGCCGGAAGCTACAACGGACTTTTATACTCTTGTAACCGGCATTTCCACCTACCAAGCGAACCAACCATGCGTATTTACCGGAAGCAGAGTAGCCACAAACGGAGAAGTCATAACCCAATGCAACAGCGCAATAGGAACCGGAGCCGCTTGCCGTTATGGGTGGATTAACAACCTTAATCGTTCATGTGAAAGAGTAATTGCGTCTAACACTTCTGCCCCTTCCGGCTATTACAATATCACGACGTCCTCCGGAGCAAGCAGCCAGCCCTGTTTCTTTGTAAACCACAGAGTTGCAACCGGACAAGAAACCATAGTTGCCTGCAATGCTTCCACTACAAGCGCAGCTATGAATAGCAATATTTCCTGCCGTTTTGGGTATGTAAGAGAATATAACAACAACTGCGCAAACATACTTGGAAACTATCCTGCCGGTATCGAACAAACGCACAGCATAACCACCTCAAATGGCGGAACCCGCAAATTATGTTTAATGTCCTGCGAGGTAATAGGCTCTGTTACCGACGGAGAATGCAAAGATGTTAACGGCTGGGGCTGGGTACGGACAAGCACTGCGCTTAACTATTGGGATTCCATAGACTTTTGCAATGCTTTAAATATGGCATTAAAGACACCGGCACAATTACAAAGCGACGGCTTATGGAATCCCGGATACAGTAACCCGTTTGCAAATTATTGGGTATGGACAACAAATACTTGCACTTGCGGACAATGGAGTAGCACCTTTAGTAACGATTGCGGCTGTCAAGCCTATCTTGGAACCGGAGTTTTAGGCTGGAACCACAGAGAATCCGTATATGACGGAGATTGGACAGTCAGTTACGGCTGGGTATACGCCCTCTGCGGCCCGAAGTAGTAACAAGCAAAAAATGCTTTACAAATGAAATAAATATGTCTAAAATAGCAATAGAGATTGAATGGCCTCAGTGCTGTTTGATTAGTTGTTAACTCTGGATACCTATGTTAGGAGGGGATTAAAATAGTACAGGTAGTGGTTCGTGATAATAACGTTGACCAAGCTCTTAAAGCATTAAAAAAGAAAATGCAGCGGGAAGGCGTTTTTCGGGAAATGAAACTTCGTCGTAGTTACGAAAAACCTTCCGAAAAAAAGGCACGGGAAAAATCTGAATCCATTCGCCGTTCTCGCAAATTAGAGCGCAAACGTCGTATTATAATGGGATTCTAACCTTATCCATAGGTTAAAAGATTAAACAGGCTCTTTTTTAAGAGCCTGTTTTTTATTGTCTTTTTCTGTGCCGATATATCCAAAAGGATAGAATACATCTTTTTCCCTTGCCTTCTGGGAAAAGCAACCGTATAAATAAGCTTTCATTACTCGTAATTTTTTATGCTTTTATATTGACAGGGTTTCAAAAATCAATATAATGCGACGAGTTTTTTGCATTTTTGGAAAAGAATAGGATAAAATTATGGCTAAACCTACGGTTATTCAAATCAAGCTGGAAAGTACTGCCGGAACTGGATATTTCTATGTTACGAAAAAGAACCCTCGGACAATAACCGAGAAAATGGTTATGAAGAAATATGACCCGAAAGTACGCAAGCACGTAGAATTCAAAGAAACCAAATTAAGCTAATTTGCTTTAAGTTTCGTTTTAAAAAGTCCCCTTTTTTCAAGGGGATTTTTTATTCCGCCAACATTTCCTTGATTTTATTTAAAAATGCCACCACCGAAAAGGGGCGGTAAATAAAGTCATCAACTCCGACTTTAGCCAAAGCTTCTTTTTGTTTTTCTTGAGCATTGTTCAAAGCCGCCAAAATGGGGATTAAGCGAGTATCCTCATTATCTTTTAAGGTTTTTACGGTTTTTGAAAGCGACTCTTCCTGCTCATTTTCACTTAATATGATTAAGTCCGGAGAGTTTGTAAGCGCCAACTCTACCACATCTTGGAAATCTTTAATCTGGATAGTATCACAGCCTATATCTTTAAGTAAATCGGCGAAAAGTTTTCTATCATCTTCATCTTGTTCGGCAAGCAGTACTTTTTTAAGCATCTCAACCTCTTTTCTTTATTTTTGCTCTTTTGTATCAAGAGGAAGCATAGCGCAAACATCATCTTGGCACAATTGCAATCTGACCAGTTCATTAATAATTCCGTGTAAAGTATTGACTTCCTGCAAAGATAAATGGCTTCTTGTGAATATATTGCGCAGATTTCGCAGCATTCTTGGTCGTTTTTCCGGTATCCGAAAGTATCCTGCTTTATCCAATTCCGCTTCCAAGTGTTGAAACAAGGTAAAGATTTCTTCTTTTGTCGCCACTCTTGAAGCAGGCATATGCAAGGTTTCCGTGGTGTTTTTATGACTATGCTTAAAATATTCATACCCGACCAGCAAGACAGCCTGCGCTACATTCAAAGAAGTATTAGCAGGATTCAAAGGTATTTCTATCACCGCATCTGCGAAAGTCAGCTCATCATTTAACAATCCGGTACGCTCCGGACCGAACAAGACTCCGCATTTCAATCCGGCATCAAGCTGAGAGCAAAGCTTTGCCGCGGCACCCTCCCCGTCAAAGACTTCATACACCATATCCCTAGGCCTTGCACTGGTTGCATAGACAAAGTTCAAATCGGCAACCGCTTCCGCCAAAGAAGGAAACACTTTCGCATTTTTAAGGATTTCTCCGGCACCGGCAGCCATACTCACGGCCGCAGGGGATAAGCAATCTTCCCTCGGAGCGACCAAGCGCAATTCACTAACGCCGCAGTTCATCATAGCTCTTGCCGCCACCCCGATATTTTCCGCCATTTGGGTTCTGACCATAATAAAAACCGGCAGATTAGCCATAACTGCTCAATCCTTTTACACTTTTACAAAGAAAAGACGCTCCTCGCAGAGCGTCTGTTTACAGGAAAACGGCAATTTATTTTGAATCCAATATACGCATAGAGTTATCAAGGATATTTTCAAAGGAAAAGCCGTAATTATTTTCTAAATCCTTACTGATTTTACCGATAGCCTCAAGGATTGGAGAAGAATTAGCATCTCCGCCCTTTTGAATCCACCGTGTAGACTGCAGCAAAGCCAAGCGGGTCTTTTCCGGAGCCGTACGGATAGCTTCGTCCAAGGAATCCGGCACGATATAACCAAGCTTCCGCAAATGCTCTGTCATCAAAAGCATATTGGTTTTATTGATTTCCGGAGCAATCATTTCTTGTCCCATTGCGGTGTTATAGGTAGTGTTTTGACCTACGAACTGCGGCAACGGAGTATCCCGCAAAGGAACGTCCTGTTGAAGTGCATCAGCCACAGCCTGAACTTGCGCTTGAGACTGAGCCGCCCAAGGATTTGCAGGCAAAGCCGCTTGCTGAGTTTGCTGGGTTTGCACCTGTTGTTGAGCTTGCGCCGCTGTAACTGCACTTTGCGCCATAGCCTGCACCGGAACATATATTGTATGCATCTGCTGTGCACCGGTAGCCGGATCAAGTGTAGCGATAGTTAAGGGATAATATGCCGCCTGTTGCCCTTGCGCTTGCTGAGCCAAAGCATTACCCGACACTCCGACGGCGACAGCAACCGACATAATTCCCACATACTTTGCAAAAGTTTTCATCATATTGCCCAAACTCCAAAAACTTACCAATGCTGATACTTTAGCACGTTTCATCGGACAATAAAAGTTACAAAGTTATGAAAAAAACACACCCACCCTTTCTTCCTATAAGAACAAAAGTTTATGGCTTTGCGGGCTTCGTCCAACCGGAAGGCGACCCAACCACATACACCCCCGCCATAGGATACGCCGGATTACTTGTCGGCGATCCATATGGAAGCGGCGGGAACTTAACACAATCCTGCAAAGTAACTCCATAAGCTAACTCTTCTGCGCAATTATCAAGCAGACAACGACCACCGCCGCCACCTCCTCCGCCGCCAGTCCAACTATCACCAGAACCGCCACCATTGCCACCATAAGCACCTCCGGAGCCTCCTGCCGTACCATTTGCCCTTCGTCCGCCTGAACCACCGGAACCTCCTTTTATATATATATCAGAAGAAAAAGAAGCTCCTGCCGCCCCAGCACTTCCATACCAACCGCCGTCTTTATATTGACCGCCTCCGCCACCGCCGGCGCCCCAGCCACCACCGCCTCCTCCACCGGAATTACAAGCAGGTCCTCCTGCTCCACCGGCAACTAATACATGGGCAGAAGAACCAACCGTAAAGGATATTCCCGAGCCACCTTTGCCCGCTGCATTTCTTACCCCACTTGTCCAATAGCACCCCAATCCGGTACCTGCATTTCCACCATTACCTCCAGTAACAACATTTACCGTTACCTTCGTACCGGAAGATATCGTTGTTGTTCCCGATGCTTTTCCTCCCAAAGAAGTTACCATGCTTCCACCACCTCCGGCGGCAACCAAAGCATAAGTGGCGGTATATGGAGCAGTATAACTTCCTGCCGCCGTAGCCGTATACATCAAAGTCCATGCCGGAGATTTCGTCATATCGCATTTATGGGTTTGCGGATCAGCAAACCCTTTATAGAAAAGCTTATATTCTCCGTCCGTAAAACCGACCTGCCGCCAACCTTCGCACCAGTATATATCCAAATCACCACGCAAAGCCGCTCGACACGCATAATTATCCGTACCGTTATTACAAGCGGTTAACAACGCCAAATCACCTTCATAAGCATTCGCACTGTCCTTCGGGAACCAACAATTAACTGTCTTATATCCTCCACTCGCATTGGTCGTAAGATTAACTCCTATCGCCTGATCCATAGGAAGGGTTTTCTCATCTGCGGTATAGGTTGTCTTAAGATTCAAACACGTTCTGTTCAAAGAATTATTGTAACTAAGCGGACAAGCTCCGGTCGTATTTGCGGTACAAGCATCAATTGCTTCCGTACCCAAGTACCCTTTCTTATTCGTACTGTCAAAGTAACAAGTCCGGTTCTTCGCATTTCCTGTCGCATCAGTGGTTAAAGAATAAGTACCTTTTGCCGGAATTGTTATACCCGAAACCGTCAATGCTTCAAAAACATTCTGACAAGTACGATTAACC
>JAFWAG010000022.1 GCA_017507765.1 Alphaproteobacteria bacterium
GCTGTTTTTCCTGTTTATTGCCGCCGCATTCTGTATGCCTCTTACCGGAGGTTTTCCGGCTCTTTTAATGCTTATCATCGGTTTTTTCGGACATTTTCCGATTTTTTCCTTGTTTCTTTCGCTCAGCATAGTTATCAGTGCCGGCTACATGATACATACCTATTGGCAGGTTATCTTAGGCAAACCGCCAGAAAACAAAGAAGTTTTTGTTCCCATAAATCCCAAAGAAAAGGTTATTTTGCTTTCCTGTATTGGGGTCATCATAGCCTTAGGCGTATTCTCCCATTGGTTTATGGCTTTTATTTTTCCGGCACTTAATCATACGGAGGGTTGGTTATGAGACAGTTTGTTATCGCCGCTTTACCGGAAATCTTTTTGCTTTGCGGTCTTTTTACGGGAGTTATGGTCGGACTGTTCCGCAAAGGAAAGAACAATCAACTGTTTGGCGTATGGTTAGTCATGGGCTTGCTTGCCGTTTCGGCAGGTCTTTGTTTCTTTCAGTTTGAAAGCCCGAAAAACGTCTTATTTTCCGGCCTTTTCATCAGCAATGACTTTACGGCGACCATAAAAATAATCATTATGTTTTTCAGTATCTTATGCTTATTTTTAGCTTTGGATTGGCTAGAGAACTCCTCTGCCGCCGGTTATGAATATCCGCTTGGCTTTGGTTTTGTTGTTGCCGGACTTTGTATAGCCCTATCCGCAGGCAATCTTTTCATGCTTTTTGTTGCCGCAGAGTTTATATCGGTCAGCCTTTACTGGCTCATATCATACAAGAAAGAAGATGAATCCGCCTTAAAATCCACCCTTAATTTCTTTATCATCAGCTTTATCGGCTCCGCCTTTCTTGCCTTTGGGTGTGCATTACTTTACGGGTTCAGCGGTTCGCTTTCCTTTTCGGCTTTAAACGCCGTTATTCTTAAAGAATACGACAACACCTTAGGCATCAACATAGGCTTAGTTTTCTTCCTGTGCGGTATGTTGCTTAAAATCGGCGCCGCACCTTTTCATTCATGGACACCGGAAGTTTACCAAGGCTCATCGGCTCCGGTAACCGCTCTTTTGGTAACCGTAGTCCAGCTTGCCTTACTATGCATTTTGTTCCGCCTGCTTTTATACCCGTTTTTCTCTTTATCGGGAGTATGGAGCAGAATAATCGAGCTTGCGGCTTTGCTTTCCTTAATCTGGGGCAGCATCGGAGCCTTAAGACAAGACAACATTAAGCGTTTTGTTGCCTACAGTACCTTAGCCGGCTGCGGCTATACCCTCATCGCCGTAGCATCTGCCAACCCGAACGCATTAAAAGAGATGTTATTTTACCTTATCATCTACAGTCTTATGACTATCGGCTTATTTGGGGTAACCTCATCACTGCGCACCAGAGGAAACCTTTGTGAAACCATAAGCAAGCTTTCCGGCTTAGGCCAAAAAGAACCGGGCAAAGCCCTTGCCTTAACCCTTATATTATTATCACTGGCAGGCCTTCCGCCTCTTGCCGGCTTCTTGGGCAAGTTTGGCATTATCATGATGGCACTGGAAAGCCAAAAATATGTGTTAAGCCTTTTTGCCTTATTAAGCTGTATAGCCGCCGCTTATTATTACTTACGGATTATCAAAATTATGTACTTCAACGAACCTGGGGAAAGTTTTGATTCTTTCACGCTTCCCAGTGCCATTGTTATGAAGTTCTGTGCTTTTGCCGCCATTTTCCTGACCCTTTACCCTTCGGTGTTGATGAAGGTTTGTGAACAAGCTTCCCTTATTATAGGTATACGATGATAACTCTTCCCTCCCCATGGACTTTGCATTTTCTTCCCGTTGTTGCAAGCACCAGCGACGAAGCAAAAAAGCACCTGACGGAAGGAGATATTATCTTAGCCGACGAACAAACCAACGGCAGAGGCAGGCTTGGAAATACTTGGCAAAGCCTTAAAGGCAATCTTTTCTGCTCATGGGTTATTTTGCATAAAGACATCGGCAATCCCGCCCTTTTAAGCTTTATAAGTGCGCTCAGCCTAGGAGATACCTTCAGCGACCTTTTCCCAAAGCTTTATTATACTTATAAATGGCCGAACGATGTTTTGGTAAACGGCAAAAAAATCTCCGGCATTTTATTAGAACAAGAGGACAATCCCGCCCGCAGCATTATCGGCATGGGAGTAAATCTTTCAGTATCGCCGAACGGACAAACCAGATATCCGGCAACATCTTTGCATGACGAAGGCATAGAAACCTCAACCCCAGAGTTTTTACCCGTTTACTTTACACATTTTTCCGCCAACCTTGCCGAACTCCGGCAAAACGGCTTTGGCTTGCTTAAAAACCGTTGGCTGGCAAAAGTCGAAAAAATCGGCACCGATATAGAGGTAAGACTTGCCAACCGAACCCTTATCGGAGTATTTAAAGGTCTTGATGACAATGGCTATTTGCTTTTCCTGCCCGAAGGAAGTAAAGATACCCAAACAATCTCGGCAGGAGAAGTATTTTACAGGTGATTTATGACAACCGAAGATAACGCAGAAGAACTGATTATCCCGAAAGATGCTCTGGTATTCATTCCCTTAGGAGGCGTCGGAGAAATCGGCATGAACTTTTACCTTTACCATTACGAAGGTAAATGGCTGATAGTTGACTTAGGCATCGGCTTCCCCGGAGACACAATGCCCGGCGTAGACGTCATGCTTCCCGATCCGAGCTTTATCGAAAAGCGGAAAAAAGATATTGTCGGTCTTATCATAACCCATGCGCACGAAGACCACCTTGGCGGCATTTCCTATCTTTGGCGTTCGTTAAACTGTCCGCTTTACTTATCGCCTTTTGCGGCAGAGATGCTTGAAAGCAAACTTGACGATGCCGGCCTTATCGGCAGAGTTGATTTGCGGATTGTTGACAAAGGCACCAAAATCCAGCTTGGCCCGTTTGGCATAGAGTTTATTTCCCTCACCCACTCAATACCGGAACCTCATGCTTTGGCTATCACCACACCGGCGGGAACGGTTTTCCACAGCGGAGACTGGAAGTTTGAAGAAAAAGCCCTGTTGGGGGAAGCTTACGATATCCAAGCTCTAAAGCGCATTGGTAAGCAAGGTGTCTTGGCAATGATAGGAGACTCGACCAACGTTTTCACCGAAGTTGCCCACAAAACGGAAAGAGACGTAAGGGAAAGCCTTGTCGAATTGTTCAGCCATTATGCTCAGCATATTGTTGTAACCTGCTTTGCGTCTAATGTTGCCCGCATTGAAAGCATTGCCTATGCCGCAGCTCAGAACGGGCGCAAAGTCTGCCTTATGGGACGTTCCTTATGGCGGGTTGAAGATGCGGCCAGAGCCACCGGCTATCTGCAAGACACACCGGAGTTTTTATCCGAAGACGAAGCCGAAGAACTAAATCCCAGCGATGTTTTATACATTTGCACCGGCAGCCAAGGCGAGCCATATTCCGCCCTGTCTCAACTGACGCAAAGAGGCAACCGTTATCCCCGCCTTGGCGAAGGCGATGTTGTCATTTTCTCCTCCCGAGTTATCCCCGGCAATGAATATGCTATCAGCAAATTGCAAAACCGGATTTTGGCGACCAAAGCCGAAGTAATCACGGAAAGAGACTGCTTAGTTCACGTTTCCGGCCACCCTTCCCGTGATAATATGAAAAAGATGTACGACATTATCAAACCAAGGATTGCCGTTCCGGTTCACGGAGACTTATCTCATTTGTTGGAGCATGTAAAACTTGCGGAAGAATGTAATGTTCCGTTCAGTTTTGCCATCAAAGACGGCGAAGCCATACTCTTAGACGCAGAAAATCCGGAAATCCTTGGCGAAGCCGAAACCGGAGTTTTAGCCGTTGACGGCAATCGCTTAGTTTCCATTGGCGCAGATGTCTTTAAAAAGCGGCGGAAAATCATTGAAAGCGGCTCGGCAGTGGTAACCGTAGTCCTTACTCCGGATTATAAAGTAGTCGGCGACCCGCACGTTTCTTCCTTTGACATTTTGGATAAAGAAAAAGACGACATTTTATCCATAGAAATGAAAATCAAACTTGCCGTTGAAAGCATCGAAGAAACCCGCAGAGATAACGATGACGCCATAAAAGAAGTCGTCAAAGCCACTCTTCGCCGCTGTATCATGGAAAGCCACGGGAAAAAGCCTATGGTTGAAGTCCACTTGGTAAGGCTTTAAAGCTGATTTTCAGGCGTTTTGCCCACTGGCGAAATTGACTCGTTCGACTTTAGCCAACGTTAAAGCCGTGTTCCTTATGCTTTCGGCGTCCAGTCCGGCTTTAACCAATTGCTCAGCCACCGGAGCATGATGAATAAAGTCATCTTTAATTGCCAAGCACCTAAACTTCAAACCGGTATCTAAGAAGCCTTCTTCGGAAAGGAACTGAGAGACATCAGCCCCAAAACCGCCGTAAGCACCTTCTTCAACGGTTATCAAAGCCCTATGCGACATAGCAAGTTCCGCAACCAATTCTTTATCAAACGGTTTGGCAAATCTGGCATCAGCAACCGAAACGCTTACAGCGTCCTGTTCAAGCATTTCTGCCGCCTGCAAAGCATCAAAAAGGCGGGAACCAAGGCTTAAAATTGCCACATCAGCTTTTCTTGGATTATTTTGCAAAGCCGCAGATTTAATCATACGCCCTTTGCCAATCGGCAAAACTTCGCCGAATTCGTTTGTTATCGGCTCAATATAGGCAAGGCAGCCTTTCGGATAACGCACGGCGGAAGGAGCATCATCAATACTGTACGCCGTCCGCACCATATTTAAAACTTCGTTATATGAAGAAGGAGCCATTAAAACGATATTATGCAGATTAGCAAGCAATGAAATATCATAAAGCCCGTGATGCGTAACCCCGTCTTCTCCGACCATACCGGCACGGTCAATCATGAAGCGAACCGGCAGATTTTGCAAAACCACATCATGAACAATTTGGTCATACGCTCTTTGCAAGAAGCTTGAATATATTGCAACAAACGGCTTTATTCCTTCAGCCGCCATTCCTGCGGCAAAAGTAACTGCGTGCTGTTCGGCTATTCCGACATCAAAGAAGCGGTCTGGATAGCTTTCCTCGAACTTAGAAAGCCCCGTTCCCGAAGGCATAGCCGCCGTTATTGCCGCAACTTTATCGTCCTGTTCCGCCAGATGATTTATGATTTTGGAAAATCCTTGGGTACAAGAAGGCATTTCCCCTTTAACGTTTTTAAGCTCTCCGGTCAGAACATCGAACTTATATACGCCGTGGAAAGCCGTCGGAGACTTTTCCGCCGGATTATAGCCATGACCTTTTTGTGTCCGCACATGGATAAGGAAAGCTTTATTCTTTTTATTATCACGGATATTTTCAAAAACCGGAATCATATCTTCAAAGGTATGACCGTCAATCGGCCCGACATAAAAGAAGCCCAGTTCTTCAAACAAAGTACCGCCGGTAACCAAACCGCGGGCATGGCTTTCCGTCCTTTTGGCGACATTCCCGAAAGCCTTTGGCAGAAATGAAGCAATTTCCGAAGCGGTATTCCGAATAGACATATACGGCTTGGAAGAAATTATCTTTGATAAATGAGTACTCAAAGCCCCGACCGGAGGCGAAATAGACATATCATTATCATTCAAGATTACAATCAGCTTAGAGTTCATATCTCCGGCATTATTCATTGCCTCGAAAGCCATTCCGGCACTCATTGACCCGTCGCCGATAACACAGATTATATTCCGGTCTTCGCCTTTGATATCCCGAGCCGCCGCCATACCAAGCCCCGCCGAAATAGAGGTAGAGGAATGGCCTGCGCCAAACGGGTCGAACTCGCTTTCCGAGCGTTTGGTAAATCCAGACAGCCCGCCTTTTTTTCGCAAAGTTTTAAACTGTTTATAGCGTCCGGTCAGGATTTTATGAGCATAGCTTTGATGCCCCACGTCCCAGATAATTTTATCATCGGGAGTATTAAAGACATAATGCAGAGCAATCGTAAGCTCCACCACGCCAAGACTCGGCCCAAGATGCCCGCCATTTTGCGATACGACATTGATAATTTCTTTGCGAATGTCATCAGCCAGCCAAGGAAGCTCCAAAGGATTCAAAGCCCTCAGCTTATCCATGCTGTCAACGACATCAATCAGCGGCACACCTATTTTCCGGAATTGATTGTTATTATCCGCCGTATTTATTTCATTTTCCGGAGCAAGCTTTTCCATAATCAGAAATTAACTCCTGCGTTCCACAATAAACATCGCCAAATCCCGAAGCAAATCGGCTCTTTCATCAAAAATATCCAGATAAGAGATTGCTTGTTTAGCAAGGGTTTCCGCTTGTTTTCTGGCTTCTTCCAAGCCCACAAAAGAAACAAAGGTTGCTTTATCGGCATCAACGTCTTTGCGAACCCGCTTACCCATTTCTTCCGTTGAGCCTTCCACATCAAGCAAGTCATCAACGATTTGAAAAGCAAGCCCGATATCCCGAGCATAAGCCTTTAAAATCTGGCGTTCATTATACGGAGCTTTACCCATAATTGCTCCGGCCTCACAAGCAAAACCGATAAGCCGACCGGTTTTCATCTGCTGTAATCTGGTAACTTCCACCAAATCCATATTTAAGTCCGCCGCCATCATATCCAGCATTTGGCCGCCAATCATACCGGTATATCCTGCCGCTCTGGCAAGTTCCAACACTAACTGGCAACGAACATTTGGATCTGAATGAGACGGCTCAGCCGCAATAACATCAAAAGCACGGGTCAGCAAAGCATCACCGGCAAGAACGGCGGTAGTTTCATCAAACTGAATATGGCAAGACGGGCGACCTCTGCGCATATCGTCATTATCCATACACGGCAAATCATCATGGATTAAGGAGTAGCAATGCAGCATTTCCAAAGCCGCCGCCACCCGCAAAGCACCGGACTTTGTAACATTAAACAAGTCTGCCGAAGTCAGCAAAAGGAAAGGACGGAGCCTTTTTCCGCCGGACAAACAGGAATAGCGCATAGCTTCGACCAAACGGCTTTCCGGTGTCTTTGGCTCCAAAAGGAGTTTATCCAGCTCAGCATCAACCAAAGCCGCAGTTTCTTTCATCGCATCAGATAATCTAGTCATGTTTGTCCTTTCCTTTATAAAGGCGTTTATTCAATCGTTACCGGCGTAATTCCGGCAGGTTTTCCCTCTGCCGCCACGGTAATCTGGTCGATTTTCAATTTTGCTTCATTAAGTTTTTCTTCGCATTTATCACGCAAAGCCATACCTCTTGAATAAGCATTCACGGCATCTTCAAGCTTTACCTTTCCGCCTTCCAGCTGGCGAACGATGTTTTCCAGCTCAGCCATAGCTTCCTCAAAAGTCATTTTTTCAATATCTTGGGGCTTAACTTCGTCCATTCTTGTTTCCTTATGTTTCAAACGTGATATTGATTTTAACGCAACAAACTGCTACAAAACAACTATAAAAATACAATATAAAGTACAAAATACAACATAAAGTAAGAAGGAAACGACAAAATGACCTCTTGTTTGGGAATTGACATAGGCGGAACCAAAATTGCCGCCGTCCTTTTGGATAACGATTCCGGCAAAGAGCTTTTTACTTATCGCACTGACACTCCGAAAAATTATCCGGATTTTTTACAAGCTGTCGAAAATGTAATTGATGAAGTTTCCCTTCATGCTTCGGACGATTTTCATGTTGGGATAGGGCTTCCGGGCTTAGTCTTTCCGGACAGGACGGTTTTAAACTATAACAACCTTCCCTTTATTAAGCCGGACTTTGCTTCCGACCTTGAAAGTCGCATCAACCGCAAAGTTTACATTGCGAACGATGCCAACTGTTTTGCCTTTTCGGAATACACAGACGGAGCCGCCCAAGGCTACAATTCCGCTCTTTGCCTGATTCTTGGCACCGGAGTTGGCGGAGGCATTGTCATCAACGGGCAAATAGTCGGCGGAGCCCACGCCCTTGCCGGAGAAGTCGGCCATACCGCCCTTCCCTTCCCGAGCAAGGAAGAAAGAGAAACTCCCTGCGCTTGCGGAGCTTCCGGCTGTATAGAAGCTTTGGTTGCCGGCCCTGCCTTAGTCCGCCAGTATAACCAAGCCGCCAAAGCCAACATATCTTCAGCCGCCGAAATTGTTACTGCCGCAGCCAATAATAATGAAATAGCCGCCCAAGTTTTGCATACATTTTATGAACGACTTGCTAGGGCATTTTTATCTTTTATCTGCACGTTTGATCCGGAAGTCATCGTCCTTGGCGGAGGCCTTTCGCAAATCCAAGAGATTTATACCGAAGTTCCCAAGCTTTTATCTGCTAAGATGCAGCGTTTCACCCCCGGCAGAGATTTTCATATCGACTTAAAGCCTGCCGTCCACGGAGACTCAAGCGGTGTCCGTGGTGCCGCTTGGTTATGGAAGACTGACAGCCTCTAAGCCATTTGCTTTAATCAAAATCCGGCAGAGCTTTTTTCTTTCCGAACATCAGCATCAAGAACATACAAGCAGCAGAGAATACCACTGCAATAACATTTGCTGCTTCCGCTCCCAAATTAAAGCCCAGTTTTGGCTCCATGCATATATAAGCAACCGATACTGCGGTCATAAACATTGCCGGCAAAGAAGCAATCCAATGGAACTTTTCTCTTTTCAGCATATAAACCGCAGAAGCCCACAGCACGATAGCCGCCAAAGTCTGATTTCCCCACCCAAAATAACGCCATAAAACGCTAAAATCGACACAGTTCAAAGCAATTGCCACCGCAAATATAGGAAGCGCCAAAATAAGCCTTGGCATAATTTTCTTTTGAGAGAAATTAAAAGCATCAGCCATTATCAACCGCGCGGAACGAAAAGCGGTATCCCCAGAAGTTATCGGCAGCACAATCACTCCAAGAACAGCCATAGCTCCGCCGACACTTCCCAACAGTTTAAAGGATACATCTTCGACAACCAAAGCCGCATTGCCGGAAGGCCCCATAACTTCGCTCAAAGCTTCCGGAGTTGGATAAACGCTCATACCCAAAGTAACCCAAATAAGGGCAATAACTCCTTCGGCAATCATTGCTCCGTAAAAAATCCTTCGGCCGTATCTTTCGCTTGTAATACAGCGAGACATCATAGTTGACTGCGTAGCATGGAAACCGCTGACCGCCCCGCAGGCAATGGTAATAAAGACCATTGGCCATATCGGCAATCCTTCGGGGTGAACCGCAGGACGCAGGAAAGACTCGTTTAATACCGTATAATCGCTACAGAAAAGACCGACAATCAAACCGACCGCCATAAAGGCAAGAAAGATTCCGAAAAACGGATAAAACCTGCCGATAATTTTATCAATCGGAAGCAAGGTAGCTAAGATGTAATAAACAAACACCGCTACGACCCAGAACATAAGATTCAAGCCGGTGATTTTTGCCAACAAACCGGCAGGACCCGCCACAAAAACCACCCCGACTAAAATCAGCATTATGACGGTAAAGACCTGCATAACCGCTTTAATCCCGTTGCCAAGGTTATATCCAACCACATCGGGAATAGATTTTCCATCATAGCGTACTGACATCATACCCGTACAAAAATCATGCACTGCCCCGACAAAGATACACCCGAAAACTACCCACAATAAAGCGGACGGACCATACAAAGCCCCTAAAATAGGCCCAAATATAGGCCCCAATCCGGCAATATTTAACAACTGGATTAAAAAGATTTTTTTGGGCGTTAACTTTACATAGTCAACGGAATCTTCATATTTGCAAACGGGAGTAGGACGGTCTTCCTTCACACCGAACAGTTTTTCCACCAAAACCCCGTATGTAAAATAGCCTATGATTAAAGCCGCCAACGCCAAAAAGAAATAAACATAAGTGGGCATAAAACACCTCCTGCCGCAAACAATCTTATTTCTTTCGGTTTAAGGTATTTTCCCATCTTGTGCCAGTATTTATTTTAATCAACTCCATTATACGTAATCGTAACCGTTCCGGAACCTGAACTATAGTTCGACTGCGAATTGAAACAGGCATAACCGTTATAACAGCCCCCTGTCCCCCCGCCGGGAGAATAACCTTGTCCATTGTTATAACAAGCAGAACAATATCCCCAACCATACGCAGGCCCAGAAGCATTCCCGACCGGATTATTTGCCGTTACTCCCGTCAAAGACATTCCCGCACTTCCATTAGCCACTCTTGAACGACAACAAGAACCATGTGCTCCGGCCGCCCCACCAACTAATCCTCCTCCACCGGAACCTGTTCGACAACCTCTATTATCATTATCTATGCCACAACCACCACCTCCACCGCCGGCAACCATTGCCAGCACATTATTAATAAACACCGCCATACCGCATCCTCCGTATGTCGAGCTCGTTCCCCCGGAAATAGTTTTTACAACAATCACCTGTCCGGTATTAAAGTTTTGTTGTATCTCTGCCATACCTCCATAATATCCTCCTCCTCCCCATAGTGCTGGAGAGTTGGCACCCTTTTCACCCATAGCATTTATGGTATATTTTCCTGCACACGGCAGAGTATAGCTACCTATCTGAGCAATCTTATTCGGATTAGCCGCAGTAGTTCCCGTAACCGTATAAACCGTAGTACCGACTTTCGCCGCACACGCCGCCGACAAACATAATTTCTGTTCCCCGCCGGTGGACGTTGTAACCATATTGGTTTTGCCCTCTCCCGCCGGATAATAACTGACTATCTTATCGCAAGTCCGGTTGATATCTTGATTCCACCCATAACGGCACGCCGCATAATTAACATTATTAGACTCATTGCATTGCGTAATCACCTGAGCATTAGTCGCAACCGCACTACCGTTAAAAACACAAGGACTTAAACTAACACTGCTTGCCGCCGTAAGGGTATAAAACGCCGTCGTCGCACTTGTCCAAGTCGCAATAATTCTGGCACAACTGCGATTATAATTCTTATCATAACCAAAGCGACACGCTACGTTTGAATTAGTATTCGCC
>JAFWAG010000023.1 GCA_017507765.1 Alphaproteobacteria bacterium
CAATGAAATCTTGGTAACTAAGTGTAAAGTCGGGTCGGGAACTTATAACAAGAATGCCTGTGTGGTTGGTTTTAAAGACGCAGTAAATAAGTCTTGTCAGAACGTTTATGATGCTTTGGAAAAATCTGGACTCACCATACCGGCTTCGGGAAGTTATTCTCTTACTTCAGATGCTCTTGGTAATGCTGCAACGAGAACTTGTTATTTTGATAAGACAAATAAGAAAGGTTATGAAGGCTATCAAGTTATTGAGGGGTGTAATGCCGGTACGGCGGGAACTTGTGCTTTGGGTTATAACAACAGCCTTAACCGCACTTGCCAGCAAGTTATAGATACATATAAAAATGGCGGAAAAACTCCGGTAAACGGTAACTTTCGTTTGCCAACTTCGGCTACAGCCCAGACGCTTACTCCTTGTTGGTTTAAGAATACTACGGGTTATTCTACCAAGGAAGTTATTGAAAAGTGTAATGCAGGAACAAGCATTGCCTGTCAAATTGGTCGAGAGAATAAATTAAACAGGACTTGTGCGGAATTACAAACCAGTATGAAAAGTTATGGGACTACTCCTACAAACGGTTCGTTTAAATTAACACTCAGCAGTACTTCGGGTTCGTCATATACTTGTGATATGAGCCAAACTCCGCCATGGACGCAGGTACTTCTTTCTGGAACAGAGGGGGCATCTTATACGGCGCCATACAAGGGAACTTATGGCTTTGCTTGTGCCGGAGGGGCAGGCGATTCTCATATTCGTACTGTAGGCGGAAACGGAGGAATAGTTTCCGGAAGCGGAGAGTTTTCTGCCGGTAGTATTTTTAAAATTGCCATAAAACAAGGTGGCTTGGAGTGGGGGAGCAATTCTTTTGAATCCGGTGGTCGTGGTATAGGAATATATCTTGGCAGTTCTTATGCTTTAACCAATTTAAAAATTGTGGCAGGAGGAGGCGGGGGAGCTTATGGAGATGCTGGCGGTAGTGTTTGGGGTGGCGGTGGCGGAGCCAACAGCATTGCAGGGGGATTTGGATTTTATGCAAATGCTCAAGGTACAGTAGGCAAAGCCGGTGGAGGGAGTGGAAGTTGTCCAACTTATGCAGGAAGCCCATATGGGGGCAAAGGAGGCGGCTGTATAAGTGCAGGAAATGATCCTGCCGGAGGTGGAGGATCAGGATATTGTTCTTTGTCTACTTGTAAAGAGGCTTTACCATATGGAATAAGTCAAAAGAGTCCTCCTGGCACATCTGGAAAAAATACCACATCTCCACCGGAGGCGGCGGTTTATATCATAGAAATAAAGGACTAAGAGTTTATTTCTTTATTCTTTGGCAGGCAAAATTAATGCAGGGTAACGACTTTCATGTCGTTATGGCGGACGAATTCTTCTGCCATGTCTTTGTTCGGGGCATTGCCGATGATGCTGCCTTCCGCTGCGTAAATCGACCATACCGGTTCATTGCCGATGATGTCTTGCTTGATATAGGCAAACATATCTATTCCCCATGCGTGTAAATCCGTATCGTTTGCCAATAAGTAATCCTTGTCTTCGGGAAATATCGGGTCTTCGTTATTCATTTGTCTTGCAATGCCTTTTGGTTGTCGAGATCGTTTATCTTTATCTTTTTTATTTTAACTTCGGGTTCATTTCTTTCAAGGTCTATTTTTAATAAACCTTTGGCTAGGTCTGCACCTTTTATTTCCATGCCGTCGGCAAGGACAAAAACTCTTTGAAACTGCCGTGAAGCAATTCCCCGATAAATAAACTTACGCTCTTTATCGCTTGGGTGAGGGGCTTGCTTGCCACGGATAATAAGCTGATTATCTTCGACTTGGACGTTTAAATCTTCCTCGCCAAAGCCGGCTACCGCAAGAGTGATTCTGGTGTGCGTATCGTCAAGCTGTTCAATGTCATAAGGCGGATAGCTTTCCGAAGATGCCTTTGCTACTTGGTCCATCATGCGTTCCAGATTTTCAAAACCAAGCATCAACGGGTTGTTAAACATATTCATACTTGCCATTTTATCCTCCTTACAAGCTATATTCGTTATACTTTAAATGGGGTTTTGTATTCTTTGTTTCAAGAGGGCTAGCGATTTTTCTTTTTCTCCGTTAAACTGTCCGTCATGACTGAACAAACAAAAACAAACTTTGATGCGATTGTGATTGTCGGGCCTACGGGTTCCGGCAAGTCGGCTTTGGCTGTCCAGAAAGCTTTGGAGACCGGCGGAGTTATAATAAATGCGGATAGTATGCAGGTGTATGCCGAACTGCAAATCGTTACGGCCAGACCCAGTAAAGAAGATATGGCTGAAGTTTCGCATCTTTTGTATGGGTATTTATCCGGACGAGAGGTGTGTTCGGCGGCAAGGTGGCTTGAAACGGCGGCTAAGGAAATACGCCGCTTGCAAGAAGACGGCATAACTCCGATTGTTGTTGGCGGAACCGGACTTTATATCAAAGCTTTGCTTGAAGGGCTTTCCCCGATACCTGATATCCCGCCGGAAATCAGAGCCGAAGCCAGAAGGTTTGCTGAGGAAGAAGGTGAAGAAAAATTACGTCAACTCCTGCTCGTGCATGACCCGTTGACGGCAGAAAAGTTTACCGATAAGCACCGCTTAATCAGAGCGTGGGAAATATTTATGGCGACGGGGAAGCCTCATTCATATTGGCGAGAGCAGGAAGGCTTAAAACTGGTTCAAGCAAATTGGCAGAAAATATTTATCGAGCCGGAAAGGGCAGAGCTTTATGCCCGCTGTGATGCCCGCTTTGTAAAAATGCTTGCAGAGGGAGCGGTCGAAGAGGTCGAGGCTTTGCTTGCTTTGGACTTAAGTCCAGAGTTGCCGATAACCAAAGCTTTAGGTGTGCCGGAAATAACCGCTTTTATCAAAGGGGAAATCGACAGGGAAACCATGATTGCGAAGGCTCAGCAAAGTACCCGTAATTACGCAAAACGTCAGCTTACATGGTTTAGGCATCAGTTTTAATTGTCCAGTATTCGCGTCAGAGCGGAAAGACGTTTCAGGGTTAAGTCATCGGCTTTGCCATTTACGTTTTCCGGCAGAAAATGCATTTGAAATGCAGTGATTGCGGCAGAAAGGTCTTTGATGTCATAGCCGATAGCTTCCAACATACTTTCGGCGTTTTGGGCGGCGGGGGTGAAGTCGTCCGTCCAGAGTCCGATGCCTTTTAAGGCTAAGTCTTTCCATGGGAAGGGAAAAATCGGATCGGTCTTTCTGCCCGGTGCTATGTCCGAATGGCCGACAATGTTGCGGGCGGGTATCGGAAAACGGGAAAGAATGCTTCTTGCCAGTTCGGTTAAGGCGTCGATTTGCTCTTTCGGGTAGCCGGACGAGTTTACCGGACGAATAAGCTCTATCCCAAGGGAAAAAGAGTTTAGGTCGTCTTTGCCTCTCCACTTGGATTTGCCTGTGCCGCAATGCCATGCTCGGCAATCTTCAGATACCAAGCGGTAAATAGTGCCGTCGGTGGCTATAACGTAATGAGAGCTTATTTCCCTTGCGGGAGAGGTTAAAAGTTCCAAAGCTTCGGAAAGCTCCATATTCATGGTGTGGATTACCAAAATATCCGGCGGCGTTTGGTTCGTTTGTCTCTGGTTATAATTCGGGCTTGGATATTCCGTTATTTCCATTATTTAAAACCTTTGCTGATGCGTTCATAGGCGGCGTTGATAGAGGCTACTCTTTGGTTGGCGGCCTTGATTTCTTTGGCACTGGCTCCTTTGGCAGTTAAGGTGTCGGGGTGGTTTTCTCGCAAAAGCTTTAACCATGCTTTGCGAACTTCGGATTTGGTGGCGGTGCGGGATACGCCTAAAATCTCATAATCGCTTGGCTTCTTTGCCGAAGAACGGGAGGGGTTCGGCGTGTATATGTGATAAGAGGATAAAATCTCTGCAAATACGGTTTCGGAAATCCCAAAAATAGCGGAAACCTGTGATATATAAGATACTTCTTCTGGTCTTACTTTCCCGTCGGCGGCGGCAATGGCAAATAACGCATTGATGATGTCCAGATAAATCTTGTCCGCTTGGCCAAACATATTTTTAAGCTGTAGGGCATATACTTCAAATCCGGCGGGAGTTTCTTTGGCTTGGTTAAAGGTTTTGCCTACCTTCTCGCTTAAAGAAGGCGGAACGGAAAACAAAGACTTAAAGGCGTTAACCTCACTGCGGGAAACTTGACCGTCAACTTTGGCAAGTTTGGCGCATAAAGCCGCCATGCTTTGAATGAAGGCTACGTTTGGGGCTTCTTGCGAATAGGCGGCCGCGGTAAACGGGTCTTCGTTGTTCGCAAAGGAAAAGATTGTGAAGTCAGAACGGCGGCGAATTATATCTATGGCGTGGCCGATGATAAGGCCGATAATGGCTCCCGCAATGCCAAACGATAAAAGCCCCAATACCGTACAGGATATTTTGCCTATCCATGAATGGCGTACCGGACGGTTTTGCATGGAAATATCATATTTTATATGGGTTTTAACTCGGTCTTTTATGTTGTTGAGGTTTGCTTTTACTCCGTTTTCCGCATTTTCCGAGGGCAGATCAATTAGGAAATGACCAGCAACCGCACCAAGAATTGCCACAAAAAAACCGCCAAGGGCAAAGCCCCCGATGAAGCCAACTACTTTACCAAAGTAACGCATCAGATAGTCTCATAAATAAGAGGTTCAAAAGGCGGACGCTTTGCCGAAATGGTAAAGGCTTTCGGAAGCTCTTTTAAGATTTCCTCGGCTCTGGCAGAGGTGTCGGCGTGAACCAAAGCAAGAAGGCTGTCTTTGGTTACATGGGTTCCGATGTCTGCTATGTCGGAAAAACCTACGGCAGGTTTTAAAGAAAGATTGTACGGGTCGTCCGCAAGCTTGTGCCAAAGGCGGCCTAACAGCTCGCCGTTTATGGCTTTAATATACCCACTTTTGGGCGCAAACAGCGGTTTGATAAAGCCGGCTTTGGGAAGGTAGGATTCCGGTTTCTGCATGAAGTCCGGTGGGGCTCCTAAGGCCGTTATCATTTCCGAAAACCGAGACGCCGCTCTGCCGGAGTTTAAAGCCTTGGCAACTTTTTCTTCGGCAGAAGAGGTGTGGGAAGATACGCCGGATAAAACTAATGCATTTGCGCAGATTGCCAATAAAAGCTCGTAAACTCTGGGGTATAAAGTCTGGGAGGGGGAGAGCAAGAACTTTACCGCTTCGAGCATTTCCAACGAAGAGCCGATGCTTTTGCCGGTCGGTTGGTTGTGGTTGGAAATAAAGCCGGATACTTTTATGCCGTTTATTTCCGCAAGGTGTTTTAAGGTTCCAGTAAGCTTTTGCGCCGAAGACGGGTTCTTGGTAAAGGTACCTGAACCGCATTTTATATCCAAAACAATGTATTCCGTACCGGCGGATTTCTTTTGAGAAATTGCGCAAACTGCAAGCAGGTCTTCTGCCATTGCCGTTCCGCTTGATGAACATACGGTGCGAATGCGCCGATAAACCGGAGAGAACTCTCCGGTCGTGCCGATTATGGCAAAGCCGTTATCGTAAACCGTGTTCTTGAAATGCGTCATCTTGGGATAGGGATTGTAGCCCTCTATCGCCGATATTTTATCCAAAGTGCCGCAGATATATTCTTTGGCGTGGCCGGTTGCCGAGGGACAGTATACTCCGCAGGCGGATAAGACCGCAGGAACCAATAACTGAAGATAATCGCCGACGCCTCCGTTCGTGTAAATGTCGGCAATCGGAGCTTTTAAAGCCATGCCGCTCCAGTCTATTTGCAGACCTTTGGCTAAAATCTCTGCCGTCAGAGATGAGGCTTCCCGTAAAGAAAGGCCGTTTAAATATGATGCTACGGAAAAGGCCGCTATCTGACTGTCCGTAACCGACCAGTCGGCGATGCCAGATACAAAGCTTGCCATATCGTCTCGGCTTAGTTCTTTTCCGTCCCGTTTGCGGCGGATTATGTCGACTGCCTGCATGAAAACCCCAAAAGAATTATTTTTACCCCTTAAAAGATACTCTTTCCGTTACTTTTCGTCCAGTTTAAAATGCCAAAAAGGGTTTTTAAAGCCTGATGCCCAAAAAGGAAAATTATCCAAATCTTAATAAATATATTCCAGTATCGCTTAATCCGTATATGTGTTCGGAGTTATTTTAATTAAGGAGTTTATAATGTCCGTTAATGTCTTAGATAAGCTTTTTAAGCCAGAAGCTATTGTTTTGGTCGGAGCTTCCAACCGTCCTATGTCCGTAGGTTCCGTAATCATGAAGAACCTTTTGGAAGGCGGCTTTAAAGGAAATATTTTTGCGGTAAACCCGAAAGGTGAGGTAATCCACGGTGAACAGTCATATAAAACGATTGCCGAACTTCCCAAAACGCCGGATTTGGCAGTGCTTGCCATACGTCCTTCGTTGGTGCCGGAAACTTTGGAACAGCTGGCAGAAAAAGGAACTAAAGCCGTTATTATTATTGCCGCAGGCTTGAACGTCAAAGACGAAGGAATGGATAAAACTCATCAGGAACTCGCTTTGGAAATTGCCCATAAAAACGGTATGCGCCTTATGGGTCCGAACTGCCTTGGTCTTTTGGTGCCGCATATGGGCGTAAATGCAAGCTTCTCTTGCAGTCCTGCGCTTGAAGGACATATTGCTTTTATTTCTCAGTCCGGTGCTTTGTGTGTGTCCGTTCTGGACTGGGCTAAGCCAAAAAATATCGGCTTTTCTTATTTCGCCTCTATCGGTGATGCGGCGGATTTGAACTTTGACGATATGTTGGAATATCTGGCTGATGACCCGAAAACCAATGCTATCTTTATGTATGTCGAGTCTATCAAAAACCGTGAAAAGTTTATGAAGGCTGCTTTGGCGGCTTCCAAGAAAAAACCGGTGTTTGCCATTAAGTCGGGCAGAGTTCCGGAAGGTGCTGCTGCGGCGGCTTCTCATACCGGAGCTTTGGCCGGAGGCGATGACGTTTATGATGCCGCTTTCCTGCGTGCCGGTGTGGTTCGTTTGGAAGATTTGGAAGATATGTATGCAGCCATTCTTTTCCTTGAATACCGCAATAAAGTTAAAGATGAAAAGGTTACAATCCTTACCAACGGTGGCGGTCCCGGTGTTCTGGCGGTTGACGGCTTGATTAAGTCCGGCGGAAAGCTGACAAAGATATCCGATGAAACCAAAAAGAAGCTTGATGAAGTATTGCCTTCTACTTGGTCGCACGGTAATCCGGTGGATATTATCGGTGATGCGCCGGGGGCTCGCTATGCTGATGCTTTGAAGGTATTGCTTGATGCTCCGGAAGTCGGGGAAATCCTTGTGATGTATGTTCCGACAGGTATAAGCTCTGGCAGTGAAGTTGCCGAAAAAGTTCTGGAAGTAGAAACCGAACGTAAGAGCGGCCGGATTTTCGGTTGCTGGGTCGGTGGCGATGTGGTTATGCCCGGAATTAAGATGTTTAACGATAACCGTCTTCCTTGCTTTGAGTCCGGAGAACGTGGTGTTAAAGGCTTTATGTACTTGAACAATTTCTATAAATTGCGGGCGCAAAGAGATGAGCAGGACGTTGTTACTACTCCGCTTAAACCCGTGGATAAGGAAAAAGTTCGGGGAATCTTTGATGCTGTTATGGCGGAAGGACGCTCTATGCTGACCGAAGCGGAAGCAAAGCAGGTGTTTGAGGCTTATAATATTCCGGTTGTCCGTACTCGGATAGCGGCAAATCCGGCGGAAGCCAAAAAGCTTGCCGAGGAAATCGGTGCTACGGTTGCGTTGAAAATCCTTTCCAACGATATTTCTCATAAATCTGATGCCGGCGGGGTTGCTTTGAACCTTAAAACTCCGGAAGAAGTGGAAAAAGCCGCCGAAGAAATGCTGGAACGTATCGGAAAGAACTTCCCTGATGCTAAATTGGACGGCTTTACCGTTCAGGAAATGGTCATGAAGAAAAATCCTCATGAAGTCATTGTGGGCGTTACTACCGATCCTATCTTCGGGCCGGTGATTATGGTCGGACAGGGCGGTACAGCCGTGGAATTGGTTAAAGATACGGCAATTGCTTTGCCGCCTTTGAATAAGCCGCAGGCTCTGGACGCAATTTCCCGTACCAAAATCTTTAAGCTGATGGAAGGTTACCGAGACCGTCCGGCTGCTGATTTAGACGCTTTGGTGTCGGCTATGATGCAAATCGGTCAGTTAGTAGTGGATTTTGAAGAAGTTACCGAACTTGACGCTAATCCTCTGTTCGTGGACGAAAACGGTGCTATCGCCGTGGACGCCAGAATAGTGGTTAAAAAGTATGACAGTCCTAAACATAGACTGGCGATGCTTTAAAAATAGCTTTCTGTTTTGAAAGGGCGGGGATAAAACCCCGCTCTTTTTTATGCTTTTTAACTTGGGCGGATTGCGTAAAAAATAAAAAGGGATAAAATGCCCTTTTTATCGTGCGGGAAGGGAAAAATGACGTTTGCAGAGGATTTACAAAAGCAAGGTATTACCGTCTTGAAAACTATTCCGGAAAAAGCCGAAGGAGAAGTTAGAATGACGGTTTTCTGCGGCTCGGCATATGGGAATATGCCGATATTCCGAGAAATTGCCGAAGATATGGGAAAATACTGTGCGGAAAATAATCTGACCGTAATGTGCGGTGGCGGACGTTTCGGTATGATGGGGGCTCTTATCCGTTCGACTTTGGAAAACGGCGGTAAAGTGGTGGCGGCTTCCGCAGAAGATGTCTGGAAAGTAGAGTCGGAGGCGGGCTTTGTAACTCCGGAAACCGGAGAGCTGTATAATTACCTGCTTCCCGAATATAAAAGCCAACTTTCCTTTGTTATGGCCGAGTCTCTGCAAGAACGGCAGGATATGTTGGTCGAATGTGCCGATATGTACTGTGCGCTTCCCGGTTCCAGAGGGACAATGTTCGAGTTTTTGCAGGCTATTGTGCAAAAATCCGTCAGTCATTCAAAGAAACAAATAATCTTGGTTTCTCCGGAAAATCTGGAATACTGGCAGCCTTTGCTTGACCAGTTTAAAGTCGCTTTTAAATACGGGTTTGCTAAAGATGACGCTTCGCACCTTTTCGATGTTGTCGATAATGTCCGAAAAATTGCAGAAATAAATAAAAAGTAATATTTTTTGAAAAAAGTATTGCCAAAATAAAAAAGAAGGGGTATTTTGCTCCCAATAGATTTTTGTGTGTATGGGGTTACAATGGTTTCCGAAGAAGAATTAAACAGATATTCTAACTTATTTGGCTTTTTAAATAATGCAGTAGATGTAAAAAGTCTGTATCAAATTAAACAGAAAAAAGAAACTTGGTTTGACTTTTTGAAAAGAAAGTATGACGGCGGATACGGAATTGAGGTCGTCGGTAATTATGATGATATCGCTCCTCGGTATAAAGATTTTCCAAAGATGACTTTCTTTTGCGGAAGTTCGTTTGGAAAAAATCCTTTGTACAAAGAGATTGCTTGGCAGCTTGGTAAGTTCTGTGCGGATAACGGTATTGTCGTAATGTGCGGTGGCGGGCGTTTCGGCATGATGGGGACGGTTATCCGCTCTACCTTAGAGCATAACGGTAAAGTTATTGCCATTTCGGCGGAAAGCGTTTGGAAAGAAGAATCAGATGCTCGGTTTGCAAACGAAAATACCGGACCGGTTTTTGACTATACCGATGAAAAATATAAAGGAAGAGTCGTCTTGGTTATGGCTCCAGAACTTGATATCCGCCAAAACTGGTTGGTTAAAGGTGCTGATGCTTACGGAGTCCTTCCGGGTGGTAAAGGTACGGCTTATGAACTACATCAGATTTTGGTGCAGAAAAGCTTGCGGGAGCATACTAAGCCAATAACTATTTTCAATCCTATGGTTAATATAGACGGGAAAAAGAAGCCTTATTGGACTTGCTTTATGCAACTGATGAAGCAGTATGAATCAGAAGGCTTTGCCAAAAGCGACTGTTTGAACTTATTAGAGGAAGTCGGAGGCGAAGGTATTCCTCTGCCTCGGAATATTTACAGGGCTTTGGATAAGCAGATAGGTGCGGTACAGATTTCTGAGCAGCCTGCTTGGGAGCGGGTTCTGGATGGCTATAAGGCAGAGACAAATATTTTAGTCCAAAAGCGTTTTAGCTTTTTGGATAAATACAGAGAATTATAAATAATCCTTGACCGCAATAGGATTTTTTAGGTATAGAAAGCTTCTCTGTTAAAGGGTGCGGAAGCCGAAAGTCTAAATACTTTCTCTAATATGGAGGGGTGGCAGAGTGGTTTAATGCGGCGGTCTTGGAATCGTAGCGGAGCGGAGATGAACGAAGCGGAACGGAAGTGAAGCGAAGGACAAAACCGTTGGTTCGGCGGAAGCCGAAAGTTTAAATACTTTCTCTTATGTGGAGGGGTGGCAGAGTGGTTTAATGCGGCGGTCTTGAAAACCGTTGTGGGGCGACTCACCGGGGGTTCGAATCCCTCCCCCTCCGCCAAAAAATCTCTTTTATATCTTCCGAGTATCTAATTACTATGCAGAACAAGGGGGCTTTATGTCGCAAATAGAAATATTGCTTTTGGCATTAGCTCTTTCGGTTGATGCGTGCGCCGTTGCCTTTACTTATGGCTTGATAATTAAAGAAAAACGCCTTGCAAATGCTTTGCAGATTGCTTCCTTTACCGGAATATTCCAAGGAATTATGCCAATCGCCGGATACTTTTTGACTTCTTTGGTTAAAGCTTATGTGGAGCCGTTTGCTCCGTATATAATCTTCGGAATATTCTTTTGCTTGGGCGTGAAAGTTATCAAAGAAAGCTTTGCAGAGAAAAAGACTAACGTTTGTTTGGGGTTTTATTGCTTGCTGATAATCGGTATTGCCACAAGTATTGATGCTTTTTCGGCGGGCATTTCTTTGTCTTTATACGGAAACTCTATCTTTTTGCCGGCGTTGTTAATCGCTGCGGTAACTTTTCTGAACTCTGCCGTAGGGTTCTGGTTGGGCGGAAAGCTGAAATCTTTGCCTTCCAAGTGGTTGGAAATATCCGCCGGAGGGATTTTAATCGCATTAGCCGTGAAAGCTTTGCTGTAAAATAAATCCCAAAATAATCCTTTAAACTTTCTTGTTTTATGTGTATCTTCTTGCCTTGTTTTCGTTGTACGGGGGAAAGAGTGGAAGAAAAAGTTAATTTGATTGTGGACGGAAAAATACTTATTTCCGGATTAACAAAAAATACGGCGCGCAGCGGAATCTATTTTGCTTCCTTTAATATTTTTAAAGAATTACTTAAATCAGATAAAGTAAATGTTATTTTGTATGTTGAAGGAAAGAATTATTTATTACTGAAAGAGTTTTTAACACAAGAGTTTCCCAAAAATAAAATAAAAATTATTTCTGATATTGAAGGTAATAATTGTATTTCTCTTTGGTATTTATATCTTTCGGCGATGAAAAAAAGAGCAAAAGTAGCCAAACAAAGTATACGTAAGTTTTTGTGTATTTTGGCATTGTTAATATTAAAGCCGTTAGTAAAAATATTTTCTAAGCCATTAGATATTAAAAGGTATGGAAACAATTTATGCTTTCTTTCTTTGTGTTTTGCGGTGCCGGAGATATTTAAAAACTGCCGAAACTATACTATTTTGTATGATATAACTCCGCTTGTTTTTCCTGACTATTTTCCTTCGGATAAAGTCGGTTTTTGGTTCGCGAGTTTGATGGATTCTTTAAATGCTAAAGCCGGTTATTTCGCTATATCAGAAGCAA
This sequence comes from Alphaproteobacteria bacterium, assembly GCA_017507765.1. Lineage (GTDB taxonomy): Bacteria > Pseudomonadota > Alphaproteobacteria > CACZRW01 > CACZRW01 > RGIG5556. The sequence continues at coordinate 11,732 of JAFWAG010000023.1, forward strand.
CCAAAAAGGATTTTTTAAAGGTTGCTCCTGTGCTTAATGAAAAGCAAATAACGACAACTCTTTTGGCTTGTGATGATAGTTTCCTGCCGGTTGATAAGGCTTTGGTCGAAAAGGTAAGGGCTAAATATAAAATACCGGAGGGGAAAAAGTATGTATTTAGCCTGTGTTCTTTGGAACCCAGAAAAAATCTGTTGCGGGCGGTAAAAACGTTTGTTCAGTTCTTGAAGAAAAATGATATAGATGATTTGGTCTTCGTCTTGGGCGGCGGACAATGGGATACCTTTATTGCTAAGCTTGATGCAGAAATTAAAAATCAGGAAGATTATAAAGATAAGATTGTCAAAATCGGCTATGTCGATGATGAAGATTTGGCCGCTTTGTATAGTGGAGCGGAATGGTTTGTATATACTTCCCAATATGAAGGTTTCGGTATGCCGCCACTAGAAGCTATGTCTTGCGGCTGTCCGGTAATATCCTCTAATAGTTCTTCGTTGCCGGAAGTGGTTGGCGATGCGGGAATTATGGTGGACTATGATAGCGATGAGCAACATATCGCCGCATATGAAAAATATTACTTTAGTGAAGATTTGCGGAAAGAAAATGCCGCTAAGGGCTTGGAAAGAGCCAAAAACTTTTCGTGGGAGAAAACCGGAAAAATTATCTTAGATAAGATTTCGGCGTGATGAATAAAAATAAGGTTATTAAAGGTAATGGAGCAATAAAAATTGCTCCATTATTTGTATGATAAAAGTAATTGGCTTTATTTCTTTGCGAGTTTTTCTTCGTATTCTTTTAAAATCTTTGAAGAAGCGTTGGCTTTATTGCTGCCACCGACGCCAAACTCTAGCTTTACGTTAAGTTCGGTACAGGCTTGGCTTTCCGGTATGTTGTCTTTGGTTCGGTCGCCGCCGTTGGCAAAAACTAATTCGTCGTGCGGGTATTTAGCGCGAGCCTTTCTGATACCGTCAGAGGCGGAATTATCACTGTCATCAAAGGAGAAAGCATCAATTACGCCTTTGATGTTTTCGCATATTACTTTGCGGGTGGTGTAGTTCATAAAGTTTTTGCCTTTTTTGCGGATAAGCCATTCGTCCGAATTAAGCAAAAGAATTACGCCGTCGGATTTTTCCCGTGCGGCTTTTATCATTTCAATGTGGCCTTCGTGAATGGGGTCAAAACCGCCGCTTACAATGTAATAAGTACTCATGTTCTTCTTCCTTTACAGGTTTAAAATGCTGATGACGTCATCTGGACCGTCAACGTTAATGACTTCGGAGTTACCAAGTTCGGTAAGTCGTCTGGCTAATTCGTAATCGTTACCGCCTTTTTCGGTGCGGTCGCCGATAAATACGATTTTATTGTCTGGATACTGGGCGCGGAGATGGTCGCCGATTTGGTCTTTGCCAAAGCCTTTGGGGACAATGTCCATAGATATATTCCCGCCCAAAGAAATATCGTATTGCGGGTAAAGAGGAATAAGCTCGTCGGCGATTTTGCGGCGTTCTTGGTGTTCGTCGTCCCAGAGTTTATAGCGGTATCTTTCATCGTGAGGGCAGTCTCTGCCTAAAATGCTGAAGTTAAGCATACCGATACGCTTTTCTATGTAATTCGGATAAAGGGTATAGGGATAAAGCGTGTTTTTACGGTAATTTTCCAGTCTTTCAAGCAAAGATGCTTCGGGGGTAAAGTCATGGTGATAGATTTCTTCGCCGTGGATATAAAGCTCGTTACCCATAGAACAATAAAGTCCGGATACGTTTTCGCACATATCTTTGGGCATTTGTTCATAGATTTTTTTGACGTCCGAGCCGGAAGCTATATATACTTTGTTGGTGGCGATGAAAGGGCGGAAGCGGGCGGCAAAGTCTTCGGTCATAGGCAACCGAGCCGGAGTTAAAGTCCCGTCCATATCAAAGACATAAATAACCTGATGCGACATAAACGTATCCTTTTATAAACCGTTAGGGCTATTTGACATTTGTGGTACGACCGTAAATGTCGTCATAGCGGATAATATCATTTTCATCAAGCAAATCGCCGGTTTGAATCTCATAAAAGTGCAATTCGGTTGTGCCGATATTTTTTATACGGTGAATTGCTTGTCTGGGAATAATTATAGTGTCATTTGTTTTTAAAATATGCGTTTGGGTGTTTAAGGTTACTTCGGCTTCACCTTTGATAATAGTCCAATTTTCTTCCCGATGTTTATGGGATTGGAGCGAAAGGCAAGAGTCAGGACGGACAACGACAAGCTTTTTGATAAAGTCTTCGCCGACCTCTTCAACTTTCCAGAAGCCCCAAGGGCGTTCTTGTAATTCATCTTTGAAGTAAGTAATCATTATTCCGAAATAAGTCCAAACTGTTTTATTAAAGGTCTTGATGTTAATTTTCTTTGCCTTTAATGTCAATTGACTTAACGTTTTAAATAAAAGGCAGTATCTGATGCTTAAACTTCTTTATGACGGAGAGCAATTTTCCAAGAATCCAAGCGGTAGGAGTGGGATATTTCGGGTGGCTTCCGAGCTTTTGTGCCGGCTTGCGCAAAGAGATGATGTAGAGCTTACCTTACTGGTTTCCGAGAAAGAGGAAAGGGTCAAAGCTTATCTTGCCGAAAAGGGATTGGCAGAAAAGGTGAAAATCCTTTTTATTCCGAATCTTCATAAAACCAATAAAATCAGTAATATTCTTTTGCGGAGCAGGGCGGCGTTTTTAACCGCGTTTTTGGGGCTTCGCTATAAAAAACGTTTGCAAGAGTTCGACTTTTTCTTTTCTCCGTACATAGCGGTTCCCCCACTTTGTTACCAAGCCGGAATTAAAACCGGAGTAATCGTGCATGATTTAATTCCTGTGGTAAGACCGGATTTTTATGATGCAAAGGCTTCCTTCCCGCGCAAATATGCTAAGCAATTACAAATACTTGAGGCGGATACCGTATTTTTTGATTCAATTTCGGCGCAAAAGGATTTTCTTGCTTTCCGGCCGGATTTCAGCTCTGCCAAAACGGTGCTTAATTATTTGGCGGCGGGAGAGTTATTCTTTCAGGTTACAGATGAAGAATCCATTGCTAAGGTACGGGAAAAATATAATATTTCGACCGGAAAGTATATTTTAGGCTTGTCCGATTTGAATAAAAGAAAGAACTTTCCGCATCTTTTAAAGTCCTTTATCCGCTTTTTGAGTGATACGGGGCGTAAGGATATCAGTTTGGTGATTGCGGGACCGAAGCGGGCGCAATATCAGGAATTAACCGAAACTATTCAAAAGTTTGCGGAGTTTAAAGACCAGATTATTGTAACCGGCTTTGTTGCCGATGAAGATTTGGCGGCTTTGTATTCCGGGGCAGAAGTGTTTGTTTTTCCGTCTTTGTATGAAGGTTTCGGCTTGCCGCTTTTGGAGGCGATGAGCTGCGGTACGCCGGTAATTGCAGCGAATAACTCTTCGTTGCCGGAAGTGGCGGGGGACGCTGCAATTTATGTGTCCGGAGAAGATGAAGGAGAGACGGCTCTTATCTTGACAACTATATGTCAAGATGAGAAATTAAGGCGGCAAATGGCTAAGAATGCTATATCCAGAGCGAAAATGTTTTCGTGGGATAAGACTGTTAATGTTTTGGTTGAAAATATAAAAAAAGAGGTGGATTAAATGGCTAAAACGGCGATGATTACCGGAATTACCGGTCAAGACGGCGGATATCTGGCAAAATTGCTTTTGGAAAAGGGATATAAAGTATACGGTTGTTATCGCAGAGGTGCTACGGATACTTTTGTAAAGCTTAAAGAACACGGCATTCTTGATGATGTCGAAATGGTAGAGTTTGATTTGCTGGAGTTCTCTAATATCGTCCGTTTGTTCAAGAAATATCAGCCGGACGAGTTTTATAATCTGGCGGCTCAGAGTTTTGTGGGGCTTTCTTTTGAAGAGCCGATTTATACGGCGCAGGTTGACGGAACTGGGGTGCTTTATCTGTTGGAAGCAATTCGTGAGTTTTCGCCAAAAACTCGTTTTTATCAGGCGTCTACTTCAGAAATGTTCGGCTTGGTACAGGAAATCCCTCAGACAGAGAAAACTCCTTTCTATCCTCGTTCGCCGTATGGAGTTGCAAAGCTGTTTGCTCATTGGATGGTTGTTAACTATCGAGAAGCTTTCGGTTTGCATCTAAGCTCGGGAATCCTCTTCAATCACGAAAGCCCAATGCGGGGAAAAGAGTTTGTAACCAGAAAAATTACTTCTCATTTTGCCCGTATGGTTACCGGTCAGACCGAAGCTCCGTTAGAGCTTGGTAACTTAAATGCAAAAAGAGACTGGGGCTTTGCCGGAGACTATGTTGAAATGATGTGGTTGATGTTGCAGCAAGATAAGCCGGATACATATGTCGTTGCGACCGGAGAAACTCATGCAATTCGTGAATTCGTTGAAGAAGCCGGAAAATGTTGCGGATTTGATATCGAATGGCAGGGTGAAAATGAAAACGAAAAAGGAATTGATAAGAAAACCGGAAAAGTTATCGTTCAGGTAAATCCAAAGTTCTATCGTCCGGCGGAAGTTGAATTGCTTATCGGTAATCCGGCAAAGGCTGAAGCAAAACTCGGTTGGAAACGCAAGGTCGATTATAAAGCTTTGTGTAAAATGATGATGGATAAAGATATCGAAAGGGCAAAAGCCGGTATCTTATAAGTCAATAATTTAAAGCTGCTGTTTTTACGGCAGCTTTTTTCTTTTGTCCGGCGTGAGGGTCTGGGAATGCATGAATATAAAGTAATTGATATAAATACTTGGGCAAGGAAGAATACGTTTGATTTTTTTCGGTCGTTTCAATGTCCGTGTTTTGATGTAACTTTTCCTTTGAATGTTGAAAAGCTTTATAAATATGCCAAGGAAAAGAAGTATTCTTTCTTTGCGTTGATGTTGTATGCCCTGCATGAGAGCTTGGATGCTGTGCCGGAGTTTCGGCAAAGGCTTGTGAAAATACCGGCAAAGGACGGCGGTGAAGATGTTTTTGAAGCTTGGGAGTTTGCCAGAAATGATATGATGACGCCGATTTTGCTTGATGATAATTCGTTTTGCCAAGTGCTTTTGGAAGCAAAAGATTCTTTTGCCGAATATCGTCAGCAGGCAGAGGAACGCTTTGCCTATGCCAGAGAGCATAAAGTATTTCATTTTGAAAATCGGCGAGATGTTTATAACGCAAGCTGTATGCCTTGGTTTAAGTTTACCAGTTTAAAAACGGCTTTTCGGGCGGATTATTTGGATTTGCCTTTGCTGTCATGGGATAAAATGGATGAAAATTATAATATAAACCTTGCGGTTCATGTTAATCATACGTTTGTTGACGGTTTCCATATCGGGCTTTTGGTGAAAGAGTTGGAAAAACGGTTGGCTTTACCGGAAAGTTTATAACCTTTTAGCACTAATTGATTTATATTCTTGAGTTTTTTCTGTTTTTGCGGTAGATGTTTTACCAAAGGAAAGAAAAGCTTTACGAGATACTTTGCCATTAGTCGAGGTGCTTTGCTTTTTTAGCTTTTTCAAAGCGCTATTTGTATGAAAAGAATAAAAAATGTCTACTTTTGCGGACTTGGGATTGCCGCCTCATATATTAAAAGCCGTGGATAGGCTTGGCTTTAAAGAGCCTACGCCGATACAGGAGAAGTCTATTCCCTTGGCTATGGAGGGCAGGGATATTCTTGGATCTGCGCAGACCGGAACCGGAAAGACTTTGGCTTTTGCTATTCCAATGGTAAGTCATTTGTTGGAATATGACGGGAGTATGGGGTTGGTTATGACGCCGACGCGGGAACTTGCCGCGCAGGTTGAAGCCGCAATATCTGATTTGTTGGGGCCTAGGAGCCCGTTTTCTTTGGCGTTGTTAATCGGTGGTGAAGATATAAATCGGCAGTTTGAACAGCTTAACCGCTCACCCAGAATTGTGGTGGGAACTCCTGGGCGCATAAATGACCATTTGAGCCGTGGAACGCTCGATTTGCGGCGGGTTAACTTCTTGGTTCTTGATGAAATGGATAAAATGCTTGATATGGGCTTTGGTATTCAGATTGACCAGACATTGCGCTATATTCCTTCTCGGCGGCAAACCCTGATGTTTTCCGCAACAATGCCGACAAATATTATCCGCCTTTCGGAAAAGTATCTGATAAATCCTACACGGATAGCTATCGGGTCTTTGTTTACTCCCGCAGATAATATTAAACAGCAGGTTATAAAAACTTCCGAAGCTTTGAAATATACGGAATTAGTGAAACAGATAGATAACCGTGAAGGCTCTATTCTGATTTTTGTTAAAACCCGCTTCGGGGCGGAAAGGCTGGCGATAAAGCTTGCCCGTGATTGTTATAATGTAGAAGCTATTCACGGGGATTTAAGTCAGGCAAGGCGGGATAAAGTAATTGCTAACTTTAGGGAACAAAAATACCGTATTTTGGTGGCAACGGATATTGCGTCCAGAGGATTGGATATTCCGCATATTGAACACGTTATAAATTATGATTTGCCGCAAATGCCGGAGGATTATATCCATCGTATCGGAAGAACTGCCAGAGCCGGAGCAAACGGGTCAGCGGTTTGTTTGCTGACGCCGAGTGATAATTCTAAGTGGAAAATGATTCATAAGCTGATGACCAGTAAAGAAGCGGCAAAGGATTATACTTCCGAACACGTTTATCGGGATACAAGAGTGAAAAATCCCTTCCGTCCCCGTAATCCTAATAATCGGTATTAAGGGTTACTTAGGCCCGCAAAGGGCGTAGCTGTTGTGGCCGTTGCCTGAGCCATCGTTTAGGTCGTCGAAGTAGCTGTCAGTGCGTTTGCCCCACAACGAAACGCCTGCGCCTAACCAAACTACCCACCCGTAATTGCTATTGCCGTTATAAATATCCGTGGTCCAATAATAGTAAGGTTTGCTGAACGGATTGGAATCCGTATGCCATAATCCAACATTTTGTATTGCGGCTCTGGATTTTAATTCCATGCCTAAATTGTTACAGAATGTTGTGGCAGTATAATAGGTCTTTGCGGTTTTGGACTTAACCCAGCCCCAACCCTCGACATCTCTACATTCTCCATCACTTACGGTTCCTATTTTTGCGCAATCTATTTCACAAGCACAGCATTCCCTCACACCGCCGGAAGCCGTGGTGATAGAGTTTGTATTGTCTTCTCCGCTTGGGTAATTATTTAAAAGAAGCTCGCAGCTAGTATTGTATCCTTTCACATATCCATAGCGGCAGGCGATATTGCTATTCATATTTGCGCTTGTTGTTACCGTATTGCATTGCGCTATTGTTTCGGCGGCGGTAGCAACTCGGTTGCCCACAAAGTAGCATGGTGCCGAAGCAGCGGTGGTCGAAGTCGTAATATTATACCAACCCGAAGCCGCAGAGCTATTCGTCGCAATTATTCTTTCGCAAGAACGGTTAAGGTTATTGTTCCACCCATAACGACACGCCGCTCCGGTACCGACGGTATTATTGCACTGAGTGATAACTTCCGGATTAGTCGCAATCCGATTGCCGGTAAAGACACAAATTTGGTTTGCGCTATAGCTGCTTATTCCCGTAACAAAGCTGTAAAAAGCCGTTGGCGCAGAAGTCCACGCGGCGATTATCTTCGCACAACTTGTCGAGATGCGGTTGTTTTCCCAATCATAGCGGCGGGCTATCGCATCGGTTTTGGCTCCTTCAATTAATTGCTGCTTAGTCGGAAGTTCTCCGTCGACAAAGTAGCAAGCTTTTTCAACTTGCGTGGTCGCACTGGTGGTTATTTTATATATACCCGACGGAGCAGGAAAACCTGCTGCTTTGTATTTTATGGATATTTCAGAACAAGAACGATTTAAGTCTTTTTGCCAGCCCTTTTGACATGCCGATTGAAGTCCGCTGTTACAAGCGGCGATAACTTCCATGGGATTGATGCCGACAATGTTCCAATCTTCGATACATCTTTCATCTTCTGGTATTTCCGGATTATCAATACAAATCTGCTTAGCCGTAAACCGTTCAAAGGTATTGTTTTCAATAAAGTCTTTAAGTTGTTCCTCGTTAAGGCCGCCTTCTTCTTTATCATAAGTAGTCGTTATTATCGGAACGCCGGTAGCCAAAGAATCAAGTCCGTAACTTGATATATCCTCTGCCCAGATGCCGTTGATACCCCATGCTTTAGAAGTGTCTTGGGCTGAGTAAATGCCGGCGGAAACCCCAAGCAACGAAGCAATTTTCGCCGCTTTCATATCGTTGCCGCCTTCGGTTGCGGCTATCATGGCGTTTATCGTGCCGTCAGCTTCTTTCTTGATGCCTATTTGATAGCCGGTTATATCAAGGCCGACATCAGCAGGCTCAATAACCGTAGTGCCGACGGTAATGCTTTCCTTGTTCGCTTCGATATATTCCGTCGCGGCGTTCTTTAATAAAAGCATGGTATTTGCTTGGGTTATATTATCCATATCTTCACGGCGGTCGGATACGTGCTTATATAATACTGGCGTTAAAGCCGCTATCAAACCCAACATAACAAGTGCTTCAACACTAAGGCTTCCTTTTTGAGTACGCTTCATCGGTTTGCTCCTTTCAATGACTGGGAGCTCACAACCCGTATCCGTACGGTGTAAAGTATTTGCGTATGCTTATTTCTTTACCTCCCAGCCTTTGATGAAAAGCTGAGAATGTGGCCATATGGCCAGTTGCAATTAACGGATAAGGGAGTGTGAAATCCCGCCTTTGGTGTTCTTTGCCAAAAGCGTAGTAATGCTATAGTCCGTTACTTATAAAGTCAAATGCTCTTTCAGTATAGGACGCTATTCATTGTGAATGGCGGGGAAGGATTTGTGCCAACCGGAAGCGTGATCGGCTTTACTGATAACCGTAATGGTGCTTTGGTCGGTTATCGCCTTTTTGCTAAGCATAGGCGGAATAATATCGTCTTTTTCGCCGATAAAATGATGCTGAGGTAGGCGGGAAAAGTCATTACGGAAGTCCGCAAGGTTAAGGCTGTGTATAAGCGGAGTGTCGCCATGAAAGCTTGTCCATTCGCGGTGGTCAAGGTTGCCGGCTATGGTGATGACTTTGCGAATGTTGAGGGCAGGGCATTTAACCGCTGCTAAACCTGCTATCATTGCGCCGCCGGAATAACCGATAAGGGTAAGGATTTTCTTGTTACCGCTTAGCTCTTGCAACGCTGAACAATAAGAGCTGATTATTTCTGGTGCAAAACGACCGGTTGTCCAATATTCCTTCCGACAAGAAGCATCTTTGATAAATTGGCACGGACGAGCCAAATATATAACTTCAGAGGCTGGGTCGCTGAAGGCTATTTCCCGTAAAAGAGTTCCTTTCGGAGTCGGATTCGAGGAGGGAATACCAGATGATGTAAAGGCGTTACCGTCCCCTTCAATATAGATTCTTTGCGAATCGCTTATTTTGCTCGTTTTTTGCCATGACGCAAGCGTGAAGTAAGGCGTTTTTATTTCTTGATACACAAAATCTTGTGGCGGCGTTATTCCCGAACAGCCAGTAAGGAATAATAGAGTAAAAACGGCAGAAATCCTCATCTTTTTGGGTGTCCTTTGTTGTTTTTTGTCGCTTGATTATACGCGATTTTAAAAAATATTTTAATTTTTTTTAATTTTCTCTTAACTTTTTGAATATAGAGTGTTATATATGCAATTGTGTTGGATTGCGAGCCTGTGAAAAGCCAAACGTATTTGGTGCAAGTGTGGGCTGATTTGAAGGCTTAACGTTCTGTAACATCGTAGGCCTAAATGAAAGAGTTTTTTTAGGAGGCTCTTATGGAATATTTTTGCGTCGAAAACGCTAAGAAATTTGTAACAGTATTTGATGTGGACGGTCATTTAATTGATACGGAAAGCTTGGGATATCAAGCATATTACGAAGTAATAAAAGAATATTTTATCGCTAAGAACAATCAGAAAGCTTTGGAAAGATTTGAAGAAAAGTTCGCTCCGGAAAATGGCGGCATGAACTGGTTTGTGAAAAATATGATGGGTAAGTCTCATGGCTTGGTGTCAAAGCTGATTTATGAAGAATGTATTTGCAGCTTCCCTGAATATTTGGCTAAAACCGAAGAAGAAAATAAGGAAATCATCGATACAATACGCTCTTTGCCCTCAAATAAGCATTATGCATCTTTCAGATACTATACAAAGCAGCATTATCGTCGTGAAAGAGCCGTTTTCCAAGAAGAGTTCCGACATATACGCGAAGAAGTAGATAGAAGAGTTATTGCCAGAACCGATGAAAAGGCTTTGCTTCCCGGCGCAAAAGATATGCTAGTTAATTTGGGAAAAAATAAAGATATAGCCGTTCATTTCGTATCCGGAAGCAGTAGGGCTCGCCTTGAATTGATATTCAAAAAGGTGGGTCTTTTTGATGTCATAGACTTTCAACATAATGTCAGAGGCGGCGAAGACTTTAAGTATAAAACCGAAGCCTTGGAACAGATATTGCGCCAAGAAGGATATACTCCGGTCGGAAGCGTAGAAACTCGCCCGTTGCCGGTTTCTCATATGATATTCTCCGGCGACAGCGTGTATGATGCTATGTCTTCAAAACAGCTAGGAATTACCGGAGCTTTCTTTGTCGGTAATGTAGGGGCTTCTCATTGCTCTGAATGCTACGCCGAACACGCTAATCGCCTGTTGGATAACGGCGCAGATACTATCATAACCTCTATATCCGGTTTGGGGCGGGCTATCCGTGAACGCATAAAAGATGTCAAAGAAAAAGATGCTATGGCCGTTAATATGATACTTAATGTCGGTTGCCGCTATATGGGTGCGGAACACTCTATATCCTAAGGTAGCGCTTGTTTCTCCTTCCTTTTTTGTGAAAAATATGGCATACTATGCAGAAAGGAGAAAAATATGGACGAAAAAGAAGCGTTTGCTCGTGATATAGCTGCTGAGGCTATCGACCTTTTTGGGTATGCCGATGATTTGCCTACGCAAAAGTTTGTAATAGCTTTTGATGTCGACGGTCATTTAATCGATATCGAAAATGTTTCTATGGACTTGTATTACCAAGCTTTGAAAAGATTGTTTGAAAAGCACAAAGACCGAAAAGCTTTGGCTAAGGCTGAAAAACTCCTGAATCCTATGAACGGCGGCCATGAATGGTTCGCTAAAAATTGCACAGGTAAGGGTAATGATGCTTTCTTGGAAACTTTAAATGCAAATATTGCCAGTCCTAAACGCCCGATAAATCCTGAGGAGTTTATGGAACTCCGTTTGGAAGTGGAAAGAAAAGTTGTTGAATTCGTTTCTCCGGCTACGGTATTTCCTGATATTGTTCCAATGTTGTCAGAGCTTTCCCAAAAAGAAAATATTGTTATTTACTTTGTTTCCGGAAGTTTGCATGAACGATTATTTGCAGAATTAAATAAAACCGGTCTTATTAAGTTTGCCAAAAGCGAAGAAAATATTTTCAGCGGAGATACTTTTACTACGAAAGCAACTCCTTTAATCCAAATAATGCAAAAGGAAGGGGTCGATAGGGAGCATATAATCTTTTCCGGAGATGCGGCTTCGGATATGAGGGCGGCTAAAGCGACCGGAGGACGCAAAGGAATATATGTGATTGGTAATGTTCCCGGTGAAGACAAGGGCGGTCATAAGGCTCGCTTCCTATCGCAAAACGGTGCCGATAAAGTCGTTCACGGCGGTAAAGAACTTCATGGAGCAATTCTTAGCCGCATCAGAGATGTTAGAGTGGAAAATCTGATGAAGCAGATATATTGCGGATATGACCGGCAAAACAAAGACTATATGCGATAGTAATTTTTAAACCAACCAACAAAGTTTTTAATGCCTTCGGTAATGGAAACCCTCGGCTGATAACCGGTTTTGGCGATAAACTCTGAAGCATCTGCCCAAGTCTTTAAAACTTCGCCAGGTTGCATGGGAAGCATATTTATCTTTGCCGGAATGCCAAGCTCTTTTTCCAAAATCTTTATGTAGTCCATAAGTTGGCAAGGTTCGTTGCGGCCAATGTTGTAAATCCTGAACGGGGCAACTCCGCTTGAGGCAGGGTCTGGGTTCTCTGCGTTCCATTTCGGGTTGATTTTGGGCGGTTCGCTTAAGGATAAACGCACAACGCCTTCAACTATGTCGTCAATGTAGGTGAAGTCTCTTGCCATATTGCCGTTGTTGAAAACGTTGATTGCTTCGCCTTTGGCTATGCTGTTCGCAAACTTGAATAAAGCCATGTCCGGACGACCCCAAGGTCCGTAAACCGTGAAAAAACGAAGGCCGGTGCAGGGAATGCCAAACATATGCGCATAAGAGTGCGCCATCATTTCGTTTGCTTTCTTGGTCGCTGCGTAAATGCATAAGGGGTGCGAAGTGTTCTCATGCTCGGAAAACGGCATCTTGCTGTTGGCTCCGTAAACCGAAGAGGAAGAAGCGTAAACCAAATGCTTTACTTTGTGATTCCGGCAGCCCTCCAGAATGTTTAAAAAGCCATAAATGTTAGAGTCGATGTAGCTGTAAGGATTTTCCGTGCCGTAACGGACTCCAGCTTGGGCGGCAAGGTTGATAACGATTTCCGGCTTGTATTTGGCAAACAGGGCTTTGACCTTTTCCTTATCATGAAGGTCTATGCGTGCTTCCGTAAAGTTTTTGTACTTCTTTAAAAGATTAAGGCGGTCTTCCTTTAACTTAACGTCGTAATAAGAGTTTACATTGTCAATGCCAATAACCTCATAGCCTTTTTCCAAAAGCTCCATAGAGGTGAAACAGCCAATAAATCCGGCACTGCCCGTTACAAATATTGCCACTTTTCTTTCCTTTTCAGTTACTAAACATAAGGTGGGAATCTATAATATATAAAGTAATTAAGGGCAAGGAATATCGCTATGATTAAAGTTTGCATTTTTTCGGGTTTGTTGTATGCTCCGAGTGTTGGAGAAAGGATAAGAAAAGGAGATATCCTCATGTTACCTAAGAAAATGAAAGTCTCTACCCCCCCCCGCTAGAAAATAGCGTCCAATCAGGCAGTAGCACTGTTGAAGTTATCATTATGTTAGGGCTTATCGCTACCCTGACACCGATACTTCATAAGCACGTTGCTGACCGCAGGCAGGATATTGATAACATCAATGAAGCGAATACTCTGCTTTTATTAAAAGAGCAGACGAAAGTATACATTGATGAAAACAAAGATACTCTTTCCGTTGGTACAACACTTCTTGAACCTGCTGATGTAGGG
>JAFWAG010000024.1 GCA_017507765.1 Alphaproteobacteria bacterium
CATAACTTTAACCGTCTTAAGGCTGATGAGTTTTGTATTCAAGATGATTGTATAACATCGTGGGAAAACGCCGTTGATAAAAACTTGCGGATAATTGAAAAGTGTAATGCCGGAGCGGAAGGTTATGAAGATTCCTGTTTAATTGCTTGGAATAATGCACCGAAGCTTAATGACACCTGTCAAGCGGTGGCGACGGTTTATATGTTAGCTGGAAAGCTTCCGCCTTCGGAAGTTATGGAGTACCGCCTATCCAAAGGAGCTGGGAATTATGTGAAAGAAACATGCTATTTCCCCTCCGGCACGAATAAAGGCTATACCGAAGATGAAATCATATATGCTTGTTATACGGAGAATGAAGCACGTACCTGCGCGCTTATGGGCAGTGAGATTGGAACGATATGCAATGATATCAAAACTGCCTATGCTAATTTAAGGAAACCGGCTCCGGCCAGTGGTAATTATGTCGTCTATTGGGACGGTGCCCAGACATCTTATTGCGATATGAGCAAAAGTCCGGCATGGACATCTATCCGTGATTTTACCCATGGGGTAACATATACTTATAATCTTCCTCGCCCAGGAAAATATCGCTTTGAAGCATACGGAGGAAATGGCCCAGGTGGCAATGGAGGTTATACTTGGGGTATATTCAGAACAGAAACGACACCACAATTCTTCATTATTGTAGGCAGTGGCCGTCCCGGAAGTTCAGATGGTGCCGGAGGAACGGAAATTCGTTATGGTCTTGATTGGCGTTCTATCGCTCCGATAGCTTCCGGTACACATGCGAATAATTACCTTCGCGATAAATACCGTATAATGGTTGCAGGAGGCGGAGCTAGCGGTTATGGCGGCGGAGGAAATAACTGCGGAGGTGGTTCCTATCCAGGCTGTAAAGGTATTGGAGGTGCTCCTGTAAATTGTTCACGCTGCCAGGCTGGAGGATTAGGCAGAACGTATATGTATGGCTTAGGTCCGGATAGTTCTTATGATGGGGACGTAAATAATGGTGGAGCTGGATACTATTGGCGAAGTAATGTCACATATGGGAAAACCTCTGGTTATGACGGTGGAGCCGGAATAGGAAATGGAGATACCTCAAGTAATTTTGGCGGCTTCGGAGGCGGCGGAGATAATAGCGCCGGAGGCGGTGGAGAAGGCTATGGTGGCGGAGCCGGAACTTATAATACTAGCTGGGCTAGTAGCGTTCAAGTTGGTGGTGGCGGCGGTTATGGCGGAAGCGGTTTTGATGCCGGCGGTGGCTATGGCGGAGGAGGAAAATCTTCCGGCGGTGGCGGCAGAGTATGTTTAAAGAGTATGCCATCTGGTTGGCCGGCTTGCAGTCAGGATATTTTTGTGTTTGACGAAGGCGGCGGAACTTCCGGCGGTAATACTAGCATAAACGGGGGAACTTCCGACGGCAACGGTATTTTCCGTATATGGATGCTCGAAAGATAATTACAGAATAAACTTCTTATTCAAAACGTAATCGGGGATAATGTCCGGAGACATAGGCTTTCCGAACAGATATCCCTGTATTGCATCACAGCCGTTTTCTTTTAACAAGTTTAATTGTGCTTTATTTTCAACGCCTTCGGATATTACTTCCAATCCTAAACTATGGCCAAGCTTGATAATCGCATCGGCAATTCTGGCATTTTCAAAGTCTTTTTCCATATCCATAACAAAAGAACGGTCGATTTTCAGCTTATCTACGGGGAAGCTTTTTAAATAGCTCAAAGATGAATATCCGGTTCCAAAGTCATCAATGGCAAGTTTTACGCCTATATTGGATATTTTCTGTAACATTTCATGGGCAAGGTCAGCATCTTGCATAATTACAGACTCGGTAAGCTCCAATTCTAAGTTATCAGGAGTTACTCCGGCATCAATTAAAGCGTTTTCGACAACCGACACTAAATCTTCCTGTTGGAACTGCACTGCGGAAAGGTTGACCGCCATAATCGCATTTGGCAACCCCATTTCCCGCCATTCTCGCCATTGCCTCAATGCTTCTTTTAAAACCCATTCACCGATTTGCAGAATTATTCCGGAATCTTCGGCTATAGGAATAAAGTGTACCGGAGAAATTAAGCCTAAGGTCGGGTGTTTCCACCGAACCAAAGCTTCCCAACCCGATATTCTGTTTCTGGCTAAATCTATTTGCGGCTGATAGTTTAAAAGTAGTTCATGATTAGGCACAGCTTTGCGCAAATCTCGTTCCAAAATCATGCGCCTTTCGGTTTCTTCATTGATTTGCTGAGAAAAGAAATAAAAAGTATTCGGTACAATTAATGCTGCTTTATGCATAGCCATATCGGCATATTTCATCAATTTTTCCGCATCTTCGGCATCGTCCGGATAAGATGCTATACCGACAAAAGCTCCCAAGTTTATTTCTTTACCGTCTATTTCTATGGTCTCGGCGATATTATCAATTATCTGCTTGGCAATTTGCGATATTTTATCGGCAGATTTTATTCTTGTTGCTAAAGCAAAGTTATCTCCGCCGAACCGAGACAATATATCATCAGAAGATGTCATACACGAAAGGCGGTCAGATATATCTCGTAACAACACATCACCCATTACATGACCCATTGTGTCATTTATGATATTGAAATTGGAAATATCAATAAAGATAAGGGCGATTTGAGATTCGGTATTTTCCGCTTCGGCAATTTTCTGGCTAAGAAGTTCTTGGAACAAAGCTCGGTTAGGAAGTCCGGTCAACTGGTCATAATTAGCCATATGGCTGATAATTCTTTCCGCATCTTTTTCCGCAGTCAAATCATCATGAATGGCGATAAATTGAGAGACTTTTCCTTCGGAGTTTATAATCGGACTGATTGTTTGTTTAACTGTGTAAAGGCTTCCGAACTTATGCCGGTTCACGATTTCTCCGGACCATTGCTTTCCTTGTTTTATTGTCTCCCATAAGTCTTTATAAAAAGCATCATCTTGTTCGCCGGATTTCAAAATGCTGATTTCCTGCTTGATTATTTCTTCTTCGGAATATCCGCTCATTTCCGAAAAAGCTTGGTTTACCCAGATAACTTTTCCTGCCGTATCTGTGATTATGATAGCATTTGCCGCCGAAGAAATTGCCGCACTCAACAGTTTCATAGACCGTTGGTCTTGAGCCATTTTTATCACAACCGCAATGCGCATTGCCAGTGTACGCAAAGCATTTTCCGTATCATTATCAAAGTATCCTTCTTTGGTGGATATTTCCAAAATGCCTATTGGGTCTCGGCAGAATAATAAAGGAAAAGATAAAACCCGATTTTTTCCGGTTTCGTTTAGCGCATTTATGGAATCATTCAGGTTGTTGTTATGAAAGCTTGTCGGTAGCTGGCATATTTGTAAAGAATGGGCAATATTAGGAAGAACCGCCGGTATATCTTCCCAATTTATGGTTTCTCCTGCTTTTATGTTTGGCAGTTCTTTTCCTGCCAGAGCATTGACTTTAAAATCACCGTTTGTTTTGCGGGTCGCTAACCAAGCCGTCTCTAAATTAAATATATTTAAAAGATTATCGCACAAAATCGGCGCAAGTTTTTTTACCCCGTCTCCACGCATAGCTACACGGATAATTTCTTGGATTATAAGCTCTATTTTATCGGCATTTTCTTTTTGCTTTATATTACGGACGGTACATACGAAATACTGTTCGTCTCCGGCTTCCAGTTCTACGGACACGATTTCCACGGGCAAAGCTTTCTTATCTTTTGTAATTGCCTTACAGCACAAAGTATTTGTTGTATGAATATCTTCCAAAAGGCTTAAAATCCCAAGCGGAGCATCTGGATTTTGCTCGTCGGGAAGGATTTGGTTTATTTTTATTCCTTCCAAAGAGCCGACTTCATACCCTAGCAGATTTTCCAAAGGTTCATTAGCAGAGGATATTTCCCCTTCTAAAGAAACAATCATTACACCGGTTACAATATACTGATTACTGGGATTTACAGACATTTTCTTTCCATTTTTATAGATGATTAAACAGAATAATAAGGAAAAAAAGGCTAATATTTCATTAAAATATTGTATATTTTAAAAGGATTAAATAGTATGCCTACAGAAGTTTCATATTTAATGTAAAGGATAAAGATAATCATGGCTGTTCAAAAGAAGGGCAACACAAACATTTCTGTTGCTACATTAGCAGGCTTCTTGAGTGGTATCATTCTTTGTGTCGGGTCGGTCATTATGTCGACTAACAACTACATGATGTTTTTGGATATCCCGAGCTTTTTAATGGTTGGCGGCGGTACTTTGGCGGTAGCATTTATTTCTTTTGAACCCAAATATGTTACCGGTTCTTTGCAAGACGTAGCTTCGATATTGTTTGCTCACAGGGAAGGGCAGTCGATTTTAAAAAATGAAGTCGGACGTATAATCCGTTGGGGTTATATTGTGCAAAGGAACGGTCTTAAAGGACTTGAAACCGATGCGGCAACTACGGTTAAGAACGATACTTTTATGGTCTTCGGAATTGATTTGGTTACCGCAGGATATACCGGAGACGAAATTAAAAAGATATTGGAATCGGCTTCGGAAAGTGCTTATAAACGCGCTCATATGCGTTCTGACGTTTTAAAGATGATGGCATCGACATCTCCTGCTTTTGGTATGATTGGTACTTTGGTCGGCTTGATTATCATGCTTGGTAATTTAAATGACCCGTCAGCAATCGGCCCCGGTATGGCGGTAGCCTTGATTACTACGTTATACGGTATCTTAGCGGCTCGTCTTTTGTTTTTGCCGGCAGCAACGAAGGTAAACCAAAGAGAGGACATCGTTCTATTCCGTAATATCCTTATTGCCGAGGGTTTAAGTATGTTGGCGGAAAGAAGAAGCCCTCGTTATATTCAAGACCGTATGAATGCCTACATATCTCCGAATGAACACTTCCTTATTGATAGGGATTTGCAGCGTAAAGATAAAGAGGGCGCTCCTGCCGCCGCCAATGGAGTCTCGGCGGCTTCTCCGGCTTCGCCTGCTGCATCGGCTCAAAGTCCTGCATCTTCTTCTGGTAACACGGGAACTCCTTCATGATTTTATTTAAACAAAATGATAATATCGAAGATGACGGTTCTTCCGAATGGCTGTTAACTTACAGTGATATGGTATCACTGATTCTCTGCTTCTTCGTCTTGTTAGCGGCGGTTTCCACCATTGATATGGCTAAGTTTGAACAAATCAGTTCCAATATGGCGAAAAAGCTCAGCGACCGTGATATTGTCCGGCCGATAGAAATGATTGTTCAGGATTTAAATCACGATATGACGGTTTTAAAGATTCAAAATAAAGCCAGTGTCTATAATGATAAAAAAGGCGTTGTTTTGGATATATCTTCAAACCTTTTGTTTAATAACGGCGGAGCATCTTTAAAGCCGGAAGCGGAATCTATTTTGAAGCGGTTTGCCGCCACCTTGAATGCCGAGCGTTATGAAATGTTCCGTTATGAAGTCCAAGGTCATACCGATGAAAAAGGCACCAAGATTCCTCCGTTTAGTTCCAGTTGGGAATTGTCGGCTTTGCGTTCTTCGGTTTTGGTAAATTACCTTGCTTCCAGGGGTATTAAAGCCTCTCGTTTCCGAGCTGTCGGCGTAGCGGATAATCAGCCGAAAGTGCCAAGTTATGACCCTTACGGCAACGAACTTCCGGTTAATAAGGAAATAAACCGCCGGATAGTTATTCGCATAGAGACCATTCGGAATTAACCGTAAAGGCTACCGCAAATGACCGTTCCAAACAACAATCTGCCGAACCGTCCGCCACCGCCGAAAGTCCGTTCAGACGTTGTTTTTCTGATTGTTGTTTTATTGGGTATTTTCTTGGTTTATGGCTTTTTCTTTTTGCAGGATAAAGGCTTCTTCCGTTTTGGCGAAGAACTTCCCGAAGCTGATACCAGCGAAGGATTTATTTTCCGTTATGATATTGACGAAGAAAAACATATAAACAGTGTTGCCGCAGATACTACTGCCGAAGCCATAAAAGAAGAGGAAGTTCAAAAAAGCTATGAAATTGTCGGTATATGGCAGATTGATGCGCCGAATAAGTTCCCGGTCTTTAGGCCGATAGAGGACGAACCCGAAGAAGAACTGCCTCCGGAACCCGAAACTCCTCCGGTAGAGGTTGCGTCTAAGGAAGGAGGCTGTAAAGCCTGTGCTAACTTGCGAGAAACTCCTTGCGGCAATTATACGCTTTATTATTTGGAAATAGAGTTTGATAAGCGTACTAAGGGCGATTTCTTGGACGTTTTTGCGGTCAATGCCACTCCGCGTTATTATGAAAGCCCCAAAGGGAAGGGTATGCCTATGAACGCGGTATCTTCCTACTGCTGGGAAAATGCCCGCAAATTGGGCGGCTGGCCGTTGATAAGGCTGAAGTCAAAGCAATATCGTAATGTAAAAATTACTTATGATGTAGGCAAATCCAGCACGATTTCTTATATGAGTACGAAAGTAACCGGAACAAGGATTTTGTCTCGCTGTGAAGAATCCGGTTGCCGTTCGACATTGCAGATATTTGCGGAAAAGACCAACATTATTCCTGGGAATGCTTTAAAAATCACGGATTGCCGGACAAAAGCAGAGGGTAATTTTATGTTTTCCGGCTGTGGACGTTTGCAAGGACCTTTCTGTGTTGCAGGGCAACAGGACTGCCCATTTACCACCAATAAATAAGAAAAAATATATTTTTTCATGAAAACCTCTTGACGAGAGGCAATATCCGTATATTATACCGCTCCTACAGTTCATTTTAAATGCCCCTATGGCGGAACTGGTAGACGCGGCAGACTCAAAATCTGCTTCTCGTAAGGGAGTGCTGGTTCGATTCCGGCTAGGGGCACCAAAAACAAAAGCCGTAAGGCTTTTTTTTTATTGCCCCGACATCGGAAGCGAACCAGGGTGGTTCGGAATCGTAGCGCATTTTTTGCAAAAAAATGTGCGCAGATGAAAAGGGCTCATTTGAA
>JAFWAG010000025.1 GCA_017507765.1 Alphaproteobacteria bacterium
CCTATCAGATATTTATCAAAAGGATTTAGGTGCGAAATACGACCAAGAAAAAGAAAACGATATTGAAGAGATTAATAATTATAAAGAAGCTTTAACCTTTGCTATAGAAGATTTAAAAAAACGACCGATTTGTCTGAATATGCTTAAAGACATTCATTATCGTTTGCTTTCAGGCGTACGGGGACACAACAAAAAAAGAGGAGAGTTTAGAACAACCGATGTTTTCATTGGCTCTTTTGGCGATACAATAGAAAATGCAAGATATGTCCCGCCTAAATGTAGCGATATGTTACCGGCATTAGATAATTTTGAAAAATATATGCATAAAGATGATGAAGAAATATTAGTTCAATTAGCCATTTTACACGCCCAATTTGAGATTATTCATCCATTTAATGACGGCAATGGCAGAATGGGACGTATTTTAATTCCATTATGTTTATATTCAAAAGAATACTTACGCTCTCCGGTTTTTTATTTAAGTGAGTTTTTGGAAAACAACCGAGGAGAATATTATAGAAGACTTAATGCAATATCCTCTCAGGGTGATTGGCAATCTTGGATAGAGTTCTTTTTACAAGCAGTTATTTCCCAATCGGAAAGTAATACGCACAAAGCAAAGAAAATACTAGGACTGTATGATTCTCTAAAAAGTACGATTCCCAGCATTACTCATTCTTATCATTTCACAGAAATATGCGATGCTTTGTTTGAAAGTCCTTTTATTACAAGCACAAAATTACTTAGAGACGTGAATATAAGCAACAATGCAACCTGTAACAATATTCTTAATAAATTAGTTGATGCAAATGTATTAAAAATACATAGAAAAGGAGCCGGACAAAGACCAACCACATATATTTTTGCAGACTTATTAAATATTGTTGAAGGTAATAATAATTTTTAAAAATGCTTTAAAAACCTTTTTTACTAAAGTCATAAGCACCTCACACCAGCTTTCCTTATATTTATTTTGCATTTATCGGATAAACGATTATAGTGCTTCTTGGTTAGCCATATAGAGGTTAGCTAGGGGTGTCATAACCCTTTCAATCAACTTATGTGCCGTATAGGCCAGAAGGCGGTAAAATAAGCCTTTGGTGAATATACTGCACCATTGATTGAGTGGTTATGAACTTCTGGCCGCTTTCGGATAAAACCGAAGCGGTTTTTATGTGAACGAACCATATAAGCATAATGTAAAAAAAAACACCCGGAAGTCGGCACTGCCACACCCCTTTTTTATCTAACCTTGCACCCGTATCCTAACTTAGGCTAATAATGTACCTGATACAGATAAAGCCCGAAGGGAGGAGCCGTAGGACCTGCTTTAGTCCGGTCTTTCGCTTTCAATATATTGGCGACATCTTCCGGTGTCAGTTTTCCCAACCCGACCTGCACCAAAGTTCCGGTAATAATCCGAACTTGGTTATGCAAGAATGACCTAGCCCGCACATATATTATAATTTCCTCTCCAGAGCAGTTAAAACTTATCTCGTCCAAAGTTTTAACGGGAGATTTTGCCTGACATTCCGCCGCCCGAAAGCTTGAAAAATCATGTTTTCCAAGCAGTTTTTCTGCCGCCTCAGACATTTTTTCCCCATCTAAGGGCAAAGGAACCTGCCATACTCTTTGCGCCATAAGCGGAGACGGCGACCGACGGTTTAAAATCCGATAGATATAGGAACGCTCTTTCGCCGAAAAGCGGGCATGAAAATCATCCAGCACTTTTTCTGCCTTAACTATTGCCGCTCCGCTTCCCTGTAAATAAAAGTTCAAAGCATCTCGAACCGTATATTCCGGATACTCTTTCGGAGCATCAAAATGAGCAACCTGCCCCAAGGCATGAACTCCGGCATCGGTACGTCCGGCACCGCACACTTCCAACTCTTGCCCGCAAAACTTCTGCAAAGCCTTGGCAATGGTTTCCTGAACCGAAGGCTCTCCTTCCTGCTTTTGCCAACCGGAAAAGTTACTTCCGTCATATTCTATGGTAAGTTTATAGCGATACATTATCGCCCTCTGCCAAAGAAAAACCTCGCAAAAAATCTTCTGCCGACATAGCCGCCCGCCCTTCCCTTTGCAACGAGACAAAGGAAACAGCCCCTTCTTTAGCCGCAACCGCCAAACCTTTACGGAAAATCGTTCCCAAAGGCTTTCCTTCATTATCCGGCAAAACTGCCGCTTTTTTGACTTTAATTTTTTCGCCCTTGTAGATGAACCACGAAGGAATAGCCCGCACCTGTCTTTCTATGGCCTCTGCCGACATATTCCAGTCAATCAGCCCTTCTTCCTTTTTGATTTTTGCCGCATATATCGCCCCTTCTTCCGGCTGAGGGATTGGCACCGGCGAAGTATCCAAGGCTTCCAACAAAGCCTCTGCACCGGCAAAAGAAACTTTTTGCATTAAGGTTTCCGAAGTATCCTCCGGCGTAATCGGAACGGACTTGCAAAGCAGCATATCTCCGGTATCCAAACCTTCGTCCATTTGCATAATGGTAACTCCGGTTTCCTTATCTCCGGCAAGCAAAGCTCTTTGTACCGGAGCCGCCCCCCGCCACCTTGGCAGCAAAGAACCGTGAACATTGATACAGCCCTTGGGGAAAGCTTCCAAAATCGCCTTGGGAAGGATTAATCCATACGCCGCCACAACTGCCGCATCAGCTTTTAAAGCCGCAAACTCTTGCTTGGCTTCCTCTGACTTCAAAGACACCGGACAACGCACGGGTATACCCAAAGTTTCCGCTAACGATTGTATCGGAGAGGGAGTCAGCTTATGCCCTCTTCCTGCCGGCCGTGGCGGCTGAGTATAAACACAAAGCACCTGATGCTTAGAAACAAGTGCTTTTAAAACGGGGACGGCAAAGTCCGGAGTTCCCATAAAAACCAATTTCATCGGCTATTCTTCCTCTGGCTCATTTTCTCTGAATCGGCGATCTTTTTCCAACTTACGCAAAAGTATTTTCCGTTTTAACGGAGATAAATAATCAATAAAAACTTTTCCGTTCAAATGGTCGATTTCATGCTGCAAGGCTACGGCAAGCAAACCGTCAGCTTTTACTTGGCAGTTATTTCCGTCTCTGTCCAGATATTTAACGGTTACTTCTGCCGGACGAAAAACCGTTGCGAATTGTTTTGGCACGGACAAACAGCCTTCTTCACATTCTTCCAGCTCTTCCGAGGAGGCGATAATTTCCGGATTGATAAGGAACATTGGAGCAGGAGGCTCGTCCTTTCCGGCAATATCCAGAACTACGACCCTTTTCAAAACTCCGACTTGCACTGCCGCCAACCCGATACCGGGAGCGTCATACATAGTTTCCAACATATCGTCCAAAAGCTGTTGAATCTCTGCATTAATTTCTTTTACCGGCTCGCTTATTTTTTTCAATCTTGCATCCGGCACTTCCACGATTTTTAATTTTGCCATATTTGTTTCTCCTTTAGCAATTATAGCTGATTTTCAAGCAAAAGATAGCTTTTTTATTCTTCCGGTTTAGCTTACCGAGCATCAATCAACCTATAAAAAGGTTGTGTTTTGTATGTTTATCATTTACATTCCCACAACAGTTTTTACTTAAGGGGTATAATATATATGACCAAGTTCAGTTTGAAGTTTCGGGACAAAGCCTTTAACAGCATTAAAGACAGTCCCAATCTGGTAGCTATGTTCTTCGCCCAAGCGGAAAAGATGAAAAGAAAGCCTTTTTTATGGGGCATGGGCGTAAACGGAAAGTACAAAAGCCTTTCTTGGCATGAAGTAGCCTCTCAGGTACGCGCTCTTGCTTCTGGACTTAAAAAGCTTGGGGTAAATCGTGGCGATAGGGTTATCATTTTATCGGAAACCGTCCGGAATGGTTTATTGCGGACATGGCAATTATGCTTGCAGGCGGTATATCGGTTCCGGTTTACACAACGAACACCCCTGCCAACCACCAACATATTTTAAAAGACTCGGGCGCCCGTGTAGCAATTGTTTCCACCATGGCATTGGGAACCAAGCTTATGACTGCTGCGGTTGACAGCTTATGGAATATGAGCATGGTTTGCATCGAGACTCCGAAAGTCAAACAGTCCGGAGTAGTCGACCTGTTCTCTTTTGATGAAGTTATCGAAGAAGGGGAAAAGGAATTATACGAAGAAAAATCCTTGGTTTTAAGCATAGATAAAGACGAACTTGCGTGCTTAATTTACACTTCCGGCACCGGCGGCGCCCCCAAAGGCGTTATGCTTTCCCACCGTAACATTCTTACGAACTTAGCCTCGGCTTTGGACGTTATTCGTGACTTAGGCGCTCAGTTTAACAAAGAAGTTTTCTTTTCGGTTTTACCGCTTTCCCATGCTTACGAGCATACTTGCGGTCAGTTTCTTCCGGTTGCGATTGGCGCTCAGATATATTACCTAAGCGCTATGGATAAGATTTTACCGGAACTTGCTTTGGCAAAGCCGTCG
The DNA here is from genome assembly GCA_017507765.1 of Alphaproteobacteria bacterium. Classification (GTDB taxonomy): domain Bacteria; phylum Pseudomonadota; class Alphaproteobacteria; order CACZRW01; family CACZRW01; genus RGIG5556. The sequence goes on from JAFWAG010000025.1 coordinate 4,453, forward strand.
GTTATGGTCGCCGTTCCCCGTCTTTTTGAAGTTATCCGTATGCGTATGCAGCAAGCAATCAAACGCAAAGGCGGCGCAGCAGAAAAGCTTTTTGCCGAAGCCTTAGAACTTGGCACCAAAAAAGTACTTACTCCGAAACAAATGACGCTTAAAGAAAAGCTGAAAAACTCTTTACTTGACATACTTGTTCGCCGGAAAGTCAAAAAAGGCTTTGGCGGCAACATCAAAGCATTTATCGCCGGTGGCGCTCCGTTAAGCTATGACGTTGGTATGTTTTTCCATTCCTTAGGCTTAACGCTTTTACAAGGGTATGGCCAGACCGAAGCATCTCCGCTTATCAGCTGTAACCTTGCCAGCAAATGCGATTTAAGCACCGTTGGCGTTCCTTTAATCGGCATTGATGTAAAGATTGCATTGGACGGAGAAATCATTGTCAAAGGCGACATGGTTATGCGTGGTTATTGGAATAATCAGGAAGCTACCGACCTTGCCATTGATGAAAGCGGTTGGCTCCATACCGGAGACATCGGCATCATCGACGAAGAAGGCCGTATTAAGATTACCGACCGCAAAAAAGACATTATTGTTAATTCCGGCGGCGACAACATTTCTCCGCTTCGGGTGGAAGGTTTCATGACTTTGGAACCGGAAATTGCCCAGTGCATGATTTACGGGGATAAGCACCCACACATGGTTGGCTTAGTCGTTCCCAGTACGGATTTCATTGCCTCTTGGGCGCATAAGAACCACACATCAACCGACCTTGCGGTTTTACGAACCAACGAAGAGTTCATTGCCGAAGTTTACAAAGCAGTTGAAAGAGCAAACAAGCACCTTTCGGTTCTTGAAAAAGTCCGCAAGATTGCTATTGCGAAAGAACCCTTCACGGTTGAAAACGAAATGATGACTCCGACATTAAAAGTCCGGCGCAATCAAATAAAAGCCAACTATGAAACGGAACTTCTTGCTTTGTATAACAAGAAGGGAGCCGTCGCTAATAACGCTATAGGGGAAGACAAGCAAAAAGCACTTTCATAAGTGCTTTTTGCTGTCATTTTACTTTTCAAAAGCAAAAGATTAACTTTAAAACTATTGTTTATGATATGGGTGCCCGTCAATAATTGTACGGGCACGATATATTTGTTCTGCCAACATCACTCTGGCGAGCATATGCGGCCAAGTCATACGCCCGAAAGCCAACATAAAATCACTTTTCTGGCGCAGAATATCGTGATGCCCGCCTGCTCCACCAATAAGAAAAGCGATACCTTTCGGATACCAACCCTCTACTTTGTCGGCAAAGTCCAACGAAGAAATCTCTTTTCCTCTTTCGTCCAAAGCGACAATTACATATCCCTTCGGCACGGCGTTTAAAAGCATCTCGGATTCTTTAAGCTTTCGTTCTTCCGCAGATAAGGGACGTTTTTCTTCATACTCTTTCAGCGTAATTTTAAAATTGCTTTGCTTTAAATAGTGATTAAACAGCTCCAATTCCGGACCTGCCTTCATCTTTCCTATTGCCGCAATCAATATTTCCATTACTTAGAACTTTCAGACTCGGTATCCGCTGCGGGAACCGGAATAGCCTTCCACATATCTTCAATGCTGTAAAAAGCTCTGGTTTCCGGATAAAAGACATGAACAATAATATCCAAAGCGTCCACGATTACCCATTCTCCGCCGGCCTTTCCTTCCATTGATGAACGAACTCCTGCCGCTTTTAAATCCAAGGCGACTCGTTCCGCCAAAGACACCACCTGCCGCTGAGACGTTCCGGAAGCCACCACCATAAAATCAGCAATACTGGTTTTTCCCGCCAAATCAATCACCGATATATCTTGCGCTTTTCCGTCATCAAGCGATTTCTGGATTAAAGCGAGCATTTCTTCGACGGTAAGTTTTGGCTTCGTTTTTCTGGTTCTTGGTTTTGAAGCGGTATTTCTTACTGCGGGAGTTTTTTTCTTTTGCTCGGACATATATATTTTCCTTCCTTTTCTTTATTTCTTATCAAAGTCGACGAAAGCGGATTAGGCTTCATTCGCACATAAGCCCACGCCGGCTTTTCTGTTCGAGCCAGATTGCGGATATTATCTCCTGCAACCCGACTTTTTGCAAAAGCTCTAAAAGCTTTTGCTGCAACTGTCTGCCAAGGATAAGCCTTTCGCGAAAAAACCGCAATTGAAACCAACGAAAAGATTTTTCGCCAGCGATACCAACGGGTAAACTCCTCAGCCAAATCATCACCCATCAGCCAAACGAAATCCACATTAGGAAAGCGTTTACAAAGTTTTTCCAACGTATCAGCGGTCAAATAAGTACCCAACTCATTTTCTATACCGCTGACTTTTATTTTAGGGTTAGCCGCAATCTTTTCCGCCTCAGCGACTCGCAATTCCAACGGCGGCACCTTCTGCCCTGCCTTAAAAGGATTTAAAGGAGAAACGAGCCACCACACTTCATCAAGCCCAAGCTGTTTTAATGCTTCAAGGCTGATATAGCGGTGACCTTCATGAGCAGGGTTAAACGACCCGCCTAAAAGCCCAACTTTAAGCCTGCGCCCGTCTCCGGCAACCGGAAGCAAAGGTTTATACATTGCCCCTCTCAAATCTAAGAGAGATTTTTCCGATGCTCATCAACACAAGCAGACAAATCCCGTAACAAAGGCTTAATACCCATACCAGCCACTCCGGAAATAACATACACCGACTTTTTAGCGGCTTTTTCCAAAGCTTTCTGTTTTTTGGCTGTTTCTTCGGGCGTCAAAGCATCACACTTATTCAAAGCCACAAACTCCGTCCGGTCTTCCAAATCCCGCCCATAAAGCTTCAACTCTTTGCGAATAGATTTATAGATTCCGGCAACATCTTCTTCTGTACCGTCCACCAAATGTAAGAAAGCGGCACAGCGTTCAATATGGCGCAAGAAACGGTCGCCAAGCCCCACACCTTCATGCGCCCCTTCAATCAATCCGGGAATATCCGCAATCAATATTTCTTTGTCGTCCACTCCTGCCATACCCAAATTGGGGTGCAAAGTAGTAAACGGATAATCCGCAATTTTCGGTTTTGCCCTTGTAACCGCCGCAAGGAAAGTAGACTTTCCGGCATTTGGCATTCCGACCAAGCCGACATCGGCAATAACTTTCAAACGTAACCACACCCACATTTCTTCCCCGGGCCAACCGGGTTCGCTCCGGCGAGGCGCTTGGTTAACCGAAGTTTTAAAAGCGGTATTTCCCCGTCCACCGTCGCCGCCTTTGGCAATCACAAAGCGCTGTCCTTCCGTTACCATATCCGCCAATACGGTTTCCCCGTCTTCGGCAAGTATTTCCGTTCCCAAAGGTACTTTAACGATTAAGTTTTCTCCGCTTTTACCCGTGCGGTTTTCACCCATACCGTAATGACCGGTCTCGGCTTTAAAATGCTGACGATAGCGGAAATCTATCAATGTATTAAGGTTTGCCACGGCTTCAAAAATAACATCGCCGCCCTTACCGCCGTTACCGCCATCGGGACCGCCGTATTCAATATACTTTTCACGGCGAAAAGAAATACAACCTGCCCCGCCGTCTCCGGATTTAATATATATTTTTGCCTGATCTAAAAACTTCATTACTACGCCTTAAAACGGTTATAAAAAGTTAGAGGAATGGCATAATACCACTCCTCCGACAAAAAATCCAATTATCTGGAAAGTTAAGCTTTCGCAGCAACTACAGAAACATACACTCTGTCATCGTGCTTACGGGTAAACTCAACCACGCCTTCAATCAAAGCAAAGATAGTATGGTCTTTGCCAAGACCGACGTTGTCGCCGGGGCGATATTTAGTTCCGCGCTGACGGACAATGATATTTCCGGGGATAACTACCTGACCGCCGGACTTTTTCAAACCGAGGCGTCTACCTTCGGAATCGCGTCCGTTTCTTGTGCTACCGCCTGCTTTCTTATGAGCCATTTATAAATCCTCCAACCAAAAAGATAGCCTTAGCCGGCTACTATGTCTTTAATTTTCACTATAGAAATCTGCTGTCTGTGGCCTTTCAAACGGCGATAATTCTGACGGCGTCTTTTCTTGAAAACCAGAACTTTGTCATCTTTTTTCTGAGCCATTATTTCGCCGGTAACTTTAGCGCCTTTAACCAAAGGAGAGCCGATATTATCGTCTACCATCAACACTTCATCAAAAGAATAGGTAGAACCGACTTCCCCGTCGAGCTTTTCTACAATTATTACTTCATCTTTTGCGACCTTATACTGCTTTCCGCCGGTCTTTATTATTGCAAACATAATTTTCCTACCATAAAACCAAAAAAATAAGATACCGCGGAGCCACTACACCCGCAGAAGGATACGCTTTTTACTCATTTTAACACAATATGTCAAGGTTTTTCTTTCTTCACCCGACAGATTCTTCATCTTACAAAGGCATCAAAGGAAGCCGCCAAAGAAAAAATATCGCTTTTTTTCTATCCGCATACCAAGTATCCATGAACCGTTTACTTCACCATTCATACTTATTTTTTATCTCAAACACTTATTTTTCCTTGCAAAAACGGGAAAAACACCTTACACAAAAATATCTCGACAAATTAGTTGACACACAAAAACTAATACTCTATATTACTACTATGCCTTAAGGTGTGCTTTTAAAATATAAGGAGAGTGATTATGACAACCAACGAATACAATCAAATGCTGGGAAAAATCAAAATCTTTACCAGCGGACCGGCAAAGAAGAATGCTTCCGAAGTTTCTTCTGCGATTACGTCGACTTCCAGTGCTTTCCCGATAAGCAAACTGGTATCCGGCGGTATTTCCAGTCAGTTTTTCGGCATAGTTGACCGCCAATATGTCAACGGCAACAAAAAAGGAACCGGAATACTTTAATTTCCGGCTCCTTTATTTTGCAGTTTATTTCCTTATTTTTTAGTTGTTTTATTTTCCTTCAGCATTGCGTTTCTGATATCACCCAAGCGGTCATATATTCCGAACAACAATATTGCCGCTTCGCAAGTAATTCTCCAAACGACCACACCGCCGACCATCAAAGACAGCCCAATCAATACATCATTAAAGCCGCCTTGGAATATAAAAGCCAATCCGGTAACGGGTATACAAATCAATCCCAGCCAGTAAAGGATTTTAATTGCCGGCAAAGCAATCATTTTATCGAAAGCAAGCAAGTCTTCCGGTTCAATATCTACTTGTAATTTCATGGCCATTTCCTTCCATTTATCTCTAAAGATTTTTTTATACCCGCTGATTTTATCAACATCGTTTTTAGGTTTATCCTCATTTTCTGTTGTCATGCTTTAATCCTTTTTTCTCATTGTCGGGAACGCAATAACATCACGTATCGAAGGAGAGTTTGTCAGAATCATTACCAAGCGGTCGATTCCCACGCCAAGCCCGCCGGTCGGAGGCATACCGTATTCCAAAGCGGTAACGAAATCTTCGTCCATTTCGTTTGCTTCATCGTTTCCGGCCTCTCTTTGCCGAGCCTGCTCTTCCAAGCGTTCTTTTTGATCCAAGGGATTTGTAAGCTCGGAATAAGCGTTACAAAGCTCCCAAGTATTGATATAGGTTTCAAACCTTTCCACCAAGCGTTCATCGTTACGATGCTTTTTGGTCAGCGGAGATACCTCCACCGGGTGATCCATAACATGGATTGGCTGCACCAGATGAGACTCGACTTTATCTTCAAAAACCGCAACCAACGTATCACCCCAAGTCTGAGGAATCTTATCGAATTTCACACCGATTCGAGTTGCTTCCGCCAAAGCCTCTTCATAAGTTTTGATTTTGGCAAAATCTATTCCGGTATGCTCTTTTACCAGTTCAATCATGGTTTTACGCTCAAACGGACGCTCCAAGTCGATTTCAATATCACCATATTTGATGATAGCGGTTCCGTGAACGGCCTTAGCGGCATTCCGGATAAGCTCTTCCGTCAAATCCATCATATCGTAATAGTCTTTATAGACCCAATATACTTCCATTGCCGTAAACTCCGGATTATGCTTAATCGATATTCCTTCATTACGGAAATTACGACCCAGTTCAAAGACACCGTCAAAACCGCCGACGATAAGCTTTTTCAAATAAAGCTCGGTAGCTATCCGCAGATACAAATCCATATCCAAAGCATTATGGTGAGTACGGAACGGCTTAGCATTAGCACCGCCCAAAATCGGATGCAGGATAGGAGTTTCGACCTCCATAATTCCCTTTCCGGTCAAAGTATTGCGGATAGAGTTAATGATAAGGCTGCGATTTTTTAAAGTTTTGGTCGTTTCCTCATTGGTAATCAAGTCCAGATAACGCTGCCGGTAACGAGTTTCCACATCTTGCAAGCCGTGGAACTTTTCCGGTAACGGCAACAAAGATTTTGAAAGGAACAAAACTTCATCGGCATTAACGCTCAACTCGCCTCTTTTTGTCCGGCGAACCCGTCCGGTTACGCCGATAAAATCGCCGATATCAATCAAATCTATCTTTGCGAGTTCTGCTTCCGGCAATTGTTCTTTTGAACAAAAGACCTGTACTTTTCCGGTACTGTCATAAATATCCATAAACATACCTGAGTTACGGATTGCCTTTACCCGTCCGGCGACTTTAACCACATCTTCGGTCTGGGCATCATTAGGCAAATCAGCGTATTTTTCTGCCAGTTTTGCCGAATTACTTGTTGGTTTATAAATATGCGGATACGGGTTTATACCCATTTCTTCGAGTTTTTTTAACTTTTCAATCCGAATTTCTCTTTGTTCGGTACTGGGGTTTAACATAATGCTTCCTTATTTTTATCTGTTTATTTTAGCTTCATATAAGCTTATAGTTTTCGGTATAAAGCCTATATTTTAAGGAGGATACCATTTCTGACCGCCATGTCAACATTGCGGCTTTGGCGAACCGCCCGAACGGCTGTGTTTTAGTAACCAAAGACGGCGAAGCATTCACATTCAAGAGGGCAAAAGACCTTCCGCCGGAAGCGGGAGAAGTCCTTCCTTTGCTTTTAAATCGCCGTCTTTTTGCGGATTTAAGAGTTCCTGCATTAGATGTCTTAGAGCTTTTTGCCTTCACCTGCCCTGCGGTTTCTCTGACCCCTGCGGTTAAGCCATTGTGCCGGTATCTTTCCCTTCCCGAACCGGAAGATGCCTTTGCCGAAGCCGAAAGTCTTTTTGCCATAACCGAAGCTTTATTCAAGCGATTACGGGAACTTCCCGCCGCCGAGCAAGAAACCGCCACCGCTTTAGCCAAAGCAATGCAGGACAAAGGAGGTTGGCTTTGGGGCGGCATGATTCTGGACACCTTAGGCCGCAGTAAAGACATTACCTTTACTTTAACCGGATACAACGCTTGGGAAAAACTTTCCGAATGGGAAGAGCTTCCCCCTCCTCCCCCTACCGGCTCACAGCCGATAAGTGCGAAGGAAACCGAAGAACGGCTCCACAATCTTACCCGCCTGATTGCCTCCGCCGAAGAACGTCCGGAGCAAGTAAGCTATGCTAAAGCTGCCGCCAAAGCTTTTGCTCCTCGCCAAAAGGAAAAAGAACCGCAAGTTGTCCTTGCCCAAGCCGGAACCGGCGTAGGCAAAACCCTTGCCTACATTGCCGCCGCCAGTGTTTGGGCGCATAAGAATGCCGGCTCGGTATGGCTCTCAACCTACACCAAAAACCTCCAACGCCAGCTCGACACAGAACTTTCCAAGCTTTTTCCGGACCAAGAAAGTAAAAAGCGCAATGTCGTTATCCGTAAAGGCAGAGAAAATTATATCTGCTTGTTAAATTATGCCGAAGCCGTCAGCCGGATATCCACTTCCTTAACGAACACCGCCGTTCCGTTAGGCATGGTTGCCCGTTGGCTTTCCCATACCCGAGACGGAGATTTAAACGACGGAGACTTTCCCGGTTGGCTTTACGACCTTATGGGTAGCAAAAGCATAAAATCGCTCAGCGACCGCCGCAGGGAATGCGTGTATCAACAATGTCCATATTTCCGCAAATGCTTTATTGAAAAGAATATCCGCCGTTCCCGCAGAGCGAAAATAGTTGTCGCCAACCACGCTTTGGTTATGGCGGAAGCATCAGGCAGACTTGACGACTTAAACCCACCGACTCGCTATGTTTTTGACGAAGCTCACCACCTATTCACCGCCGCCGACAGGGCTTTTTCCGCCGTTATCAGCGGTTTTGAAGGCGAAGACCTACGCCAATGGCTGACGGGCAGTGAAGATACCTCTCGCCTTATCCGCCGTCGTGGTCTTTCCCGCCGAGCCGAAGAAATATCTTTAACCGAGCCGGACATAGTCCTAAACGTTAATGAGGCTTTAGCCAAAGCTTCTTTTCTGCCGCATTCCGGTTGGCTTTCTCATATCAAAGGCGGCAAACCGGCAGGAGAAACCGAAACCTTCCTTACTTTAGTTTACCAACAGGTAAAAGCCCGCACTTCAGACCTCGCCAAAGAAGATAGCTATGCTTTGGAATGCGATGTTTTTCCGTTAAGTCCGGAGCTTACCGACGCAACCGCAAAGCTTTCCGCCGCAGTTACATCTTTTTGCCTACCGATAAAAGAAATCATACGGCTTTTGCAAAACAAACTCGATACAGAAATCGCCGAAATGGACGCAAGCGACAAGCAACGGTGCAATTCGCTAATCCGTTCTTTACAGCACCGGATATTAGAGACTTTTTCCTGTTGGCAGCAAATGTTGGACTCCTTGCTTAGCGGAACAACCTCAGCGGAAGAGATTATGTGGTTCAGCGTTGAAAAGCTTTCCGGCCAAGAAGTCGATGTAACTTTTCAGCGTCATTTTATCGACCCCATGAAGCCGTTTGCCGCCATCATGGCTCCGGCTGCTCATGGTATCCTTATCACTTCCGCCACGTTAAAAGAGCAGACCGAAAATCCAAAGCAAGACTGGGAAAAGGCTGCCCTGCATACCGGAGCCACCTATTTAAACCCGACACCGGAAACAACTGATATAGCCTCACCTTTTAACTATCCCGAAGCCACCAAAATCTTTGTTGTTTCCGATGTTAATAAAAACGACAGCCGTTCCGTTGCCGCTGCCATGCGGGAATTATTTTTGGCTTCCGGCGGAGGCGCCCTTGGACTTTTCACCTCGATAAAACGCCTGCAATCTGTATATGCCCTGTTAAAAGACCCCGTTGCCGAAGCAGGAATAAATCTTTTGGCTCAACATATCCATGATTTAAACACCGCAACTTTACTGGACATTTTTCGGGAAGACGAAAACAGTTGCCTTTTGGGAACTGACGCCGTCCGAGACGGGATTGATGTCCCCGGCCACTCTTTACGGCTTTTAGTTTTTGACCGAGTTCCTTGGTCTCGACCGGACATAGCCCACAAAGCCCGCCGCAACGCTTTTGGCAAAGACTCATACGAACGTATGCTAGTCAGAAAGCGGCTAGCTCAAGCCTACGGCCGCCTGATTCGCAAAAACACCGACAAGGGAGCTTTGGTGATTTTAGACCGCGCTTTGCCAAGCAATCTGGAAAATGCCTTCCCAAGTGGCGTAGAAATTAATCGCATTAACCTAAAAGAAACTGTTTATATGCTAAAAGAGTGGCTATAGAAGGAAAATCTTAGTTATTTTGACCTTAATTTTCTAAGGATTTATCATTCAAGGAGACTAAAACTTGTTTGCAATTATCGGTTTTATCATAGTAATAGGCAGTATTGCTTTTGGTAACATTTTAGGAGGCGGAGACTTCAAAACTCTCTGGCAGCCGGGCGAGTTCTTAATTATTTTAGGCTCTGCATTCGGTACCTTATTCATTGCCAACAAGCGAACGGACGTTATCAGCACTCTGACCCATATTCCCATAATTTTCCGTGGTCCCAAATATAAATCCAAAGATTTCACCGAACTTTTATGCCTTTTGTTTACTTTTTTCAAACTTGCCAAGACAAAAGGTGATTTAGCCTTGGAAAGCCATGTTGAAGACCCGAAGGAAAGTTCGATTTTCTCGGAATATCCGAAAGTTATTGCCAATCACGAAGCCAGAGATTTTATCTGCGATTACTTACGTCTTTTAACTATCGGGGCAAACAACCCGAATGAAACATGTGACATTATGGACGCAGATATCGAAGCTTTTGAACATGAACTTCATACGATGCCAAGCGCCCTGCAAGTTGTTGCCGACGCCATGCCGGCGTTAGGTATTGTTGCTGCGGTTTTAGGCGTTATTCACACCATGGGCGCAATTAACGAACCGCCAGAGATTTTAGGTCACTTAATCGCTGCTGCTTTGGTTGGTACTTTCTGCGGTGTTTTGGCTGCTTACGGCTTTGTCGGCCCGATAGCCAGCGGTATGGCAGCTTCCTTACATTCGGAAATTGACTACATAAAGTGCATCAAGGCAGGAATTATCGCTCATATGTCGGGATATGCCCCGCAAGTTTCCGTAGAATTCGCCCGCAAAGTTATTGCGCCGGATACACGTCCTTCGTTTACGGAAGTTGATGAAGCTATTGCTAATATATCAATAGGCGGGAATAAATAATGGCAGACAATCGGGAAGATAAATCAGAACGTCCTATAATTATCAAGCGAGTAAAGAAATACTCGCACGGGGCTCATGGCGGTGTTTGGAAAATAGCCTACGCCGACTTCATGACTGCGATGATGGCCTTCTTCCTTTTGATGTGGCTTTTATCTACCGCCAGCGACGAACAACTGGCAGGATTAGCGGAATACTTTGCACCGGCTTCCGTTTCGGAAAGCACTAGCGGCGCCGGAGGGATTTTAGGCGGTAAAGTTATCGGCGAAGGCGCCAGTGTTTCCAATTCCGGTTCTCCCAGTATTACTTTAGCTCTGCCGATACCAAACAACGAAATTGTTCCCTCTGATGAAATATCCGAAGACGAACTGGAACGCTTAAATTACGAGCGTGAACAGCAAATGTTTGAAGAAACCAAAAAAGCTTTGGAAGAAGAAATCAGCAAAGACCCTGATTTATCAGACCTTGCCAAACAGCTTATTATTGACAACACGCCCGAAGGCTTACGGATTCAAGTTGCTGACTCCGAAGGCGTAGCAATGTTTCCTTTGGGTTCCAGTGATATGTTCCCCCATACGCAAAAGCTTATTCATATGATTGCCAGAGTTATCAAAAGTATGCCCCAAAAGCTTTCCATTGCCGGCCATACGGACTCTACGCCTTACGTTGACCCTAACGGCTATGGCAACTGGGAACTTTCCGCCGACCGTTCTTTGGCAAGCCGCCGTGAACTTCTAAGCGGAGGTATCAAAGAAAGCCAGATATCCAGAGTTGTCGGTCAAGCGGATACGGAATTATTCCTGAAAGATAAGCCTTTTGATGCCTCTAACCGTCGGATAAGCATCATACTTTTGCGTAACCACCCCGTTCACGGCATATATAAGCCGGAAGCTAAAAGCATTGGGGCAACGCCGCTAAACGCTCCGAAAAAGCCCTAAGAAATAATTTCCAACGGAATAAATTACCCCGGATTTATGCCGTGCTTTCCGGCAGAGTAAACTTTTGCCAACGGTTTGACCGCAGGTACCAAAGATAAACCAGTATTACAAGCGCCGTAGTAATCGAAGACGCAAGACCAAGGGATAAAATCCCCCATTCCATTTGAAAGACTAAGAAATAAGCAATCGACAAGCGCACCGGAAACGACGCCAGCACGTTGACCACAAAAGTAAATCTTGTATGTCCGCACCCGTTAAAAAAGTCATTCAAACAGAAAAGGAAAGATATCAGGAAAATCTCCCAACAAGCCCCGAACAGAAGCAAAGAGCCGCTTTCAATAATCGCTTCATCGGCAGTAAAAATCCTCATCACCAGATGAGGGGTAAACAGTTCAAATAAAAAGAATACACAGCAAGGAACAAAAGCATAAAAAGAGGCGAGCAACAAAGCCTTCTTGGCTCTTTCCGGCATTCCTGCCCCCATGGTTTGAGCCGCAATTGCCGTCAACGCCGTAGCGAAAGAATACGCCGGTAAAAGGGTCAGACTGTACAACCGATTATTAATTCCAAAAGCGGCAGACTCGATAATTCCCATATCATTTGCCAACGCAAAAAGGATAAGGAAGGAAATGCTTGCCAATATATTTTGTAAAGAAATCGGAATACTTATATCCCAAATTGCCTTTGCTGTTTTAGGCGCAAAGCGAAAATCCTTCAGGTAAAACTTATACCTGAAACCTCTGCTTCGTAACAGATATACCGCAACTGCATACGCCACGAACTGGGCTATTATGGTAGCATAAGAAACACCGGCTACGCTCATATCCCAATAACATACAAAAATAATATCCAGTACGATATTACATACGGAAGAAATCCCGATATATAATAAGGGAGTAGTCGAATTACCTACTCCCCGTAGCACGCCGCCGATACAGTTAAACGCCATAACGAACAGCATTCCCAAGGCGTTGATACGGATATATGTTATTGTTTCATCAACCGCATCAGCCGGCGTATACATCAACTTAGTAAAAAGCGGCGCAAAAATTAACAAAATCAGCATTATTGCTACGCCAACCATAAGGAACATGGTCATAGACGTAAAAACAAGCCTGTCCATTTCCTCATAATTCTTGGCACCGAAGGCTCTCCCGACCAGTACCGTAAGACCTGCGGCAAAGCCAAAGACAAAGAACATAAAAAGAATAATAATTGCCGCCCCGATGGTAACACCGGAAATAGCGGCACTATCTTTGGTAAAGTGCCCGATAACAAACAAATCTGTTAAAGTATAGGCAACATGAAGCAGATTCATCACAATAAAAGGCATAACAAACTTCATCAGCACAGAGCTGATTTTGCCTTCTGTTAAATTATATTCTTTTATTGCCATGTATACCTCAAGGATCTAAGAGGCAATAAACTTTCACTTTTTCTTAGGAAATGCAAACTTTATCTTTTAATTATTCCGGAACGCCCTGAGTTTGCGAAGCAATACTTTCATAATTCTTCCCAAACCAGTCATATGTTTTCCGAATGCCTTCAAGCAAAGATATTTTTGGTTCCCAGCCCAAAGCCTTTATCTTGGAAATATCGCTTACTTTCACCGGCATTCCGTCCGGCTTGGAAGTATCGTAATTTACCGTACCGTCAAAGCCGACGACATCTTTAATCTTTTCGACAATTTCGGCGATAGTCGCCCCCTCGCCGGTTCCGACATTAAGCGGCAAAGAATCCGAATAACGCTCCATTAAAAAGATTAAAGCATCAGCCAAATCATCGGCATAAATGAACTCACGGCGAGGCGTACCGCTTCCCCACACTTCCAATTCCTGCTTATTTGTCATTTTCGCTTCATAAGCACGATGAATTAAGGAAGGTATTACTCCGCCGTATGTAAGGTCGAAGTTATCCTGCGGCCCGAAAACGTTTGTTGCCATAACGGAAATAAAATCGCACCCGAACTGCTTACGATAAAACTGGCACAGCTTCAAGCCGCACAGGCTTGCCACGGCATACGGCTCATTAACGCTTTCAAAAGGACCGGTCAAAAGGGAATCTTCCCGCATCGGCTGCTCGGCATCTTTGGGATAGACACTTGTATAGCCCATAAACAAAAGCTTTTGAACTTCGGCATTATAAGCCGCTTCAATAACATTACCTGCCATCATCAGGTTACGATACAAAAGCTCTGCCGGCATAGTCTGACTTGCGTATTTTCCCCCGAACTTAGTTTCCAAAGCGAAAACAGCATCGGGGGAATGTTTTTTAAAAAACGCAAATACATCGTCCTGATTGGCTAAATCAAGATTTTTCCTGCCGGCATCAATAACCGTACAGCCCATTTCTTCAAGTTTAGCCGTCAGGGATGAGCGCACCATATCGCCAAAACTGCACACCAAAACTTTTTTTCCTTCCAAAAGGAACGGTATGCGTTTTGTATCAATATCCATGGCACGCTCTCTTTAACAGGAGGTTACTTATTACCTTTCGGGTCTACCCAACCGATATTTCCGTCAGCACGGCGATATACCATGTTCAAGCCGCCATGAGCAGAGTTACGGAACATCAAAGCCGGAACATCGGCCAAGTCCATACGCATAACCGCACCGCTTACCGAACAAGTCGGGATTTCATCTTCCAATTCGGCGATAATAATCGGCGCAGTTTCTTCGGCAGGCAGAACTTCTTCCGCTGCGGCATCAGCCTTAATAACGGCAAGGTTAACCGGCTCAACATTCAGCTTATAGTCGGTCAAGCGTTCTTTGTAACGGCCGAGCTGTTTGGTAATTCTGGCCCCGGCATCATCAAAAGCCGTATAAGCATCTGGGTTCATGGCATTTCCCTGTACCAAGATACCGCTCAACGGGTGTACAGAGATATCTGCCCGAATTAAATCCCCTTCGCGAGAGAAGGAAACACTGGCTTTAATCGGGTTTTCAAAATACTTTGAAACAAGTTTATTTATATTTTCTTCGACATAAGCTTTAAGTGAATCGCCAAGGTCAATTTGTTTACTGGTTATTGAAATCTGCATTCTTTTTTATTCCTTACCGTAAAGGTTAAATATTCTTCAAGAGTCTTGAAAATATAAGCCTCTTGGTTATAAGTCAATACCGATAGAGATTTATAAACTTTTTATCCGTTTATCCCGACGACGTTGAGCAGATGTAGGAATATTCAAAGCTTCCCGATACTTTGCCACGGTTCGGCGAGCAATCGCAATTCCTTGGCGTTGCAACAGATAAGCTATTTGTTCGTCTGACAGAATATCCTTTGGGTCTTCGGCATTTATCATATCTTTGATTTTATACTTTACCGTAGTTGCCGAATGGCTTTCTCCGGAACTTTGCATTCCGGTCGCCCCCAAAGCCTGATTAAAGAAATATTTAAGTTCAAACACACCCAAAGGAGTTGCCATATACTTTCCCGAAGTAACCCTGCTTACGGTGCTTTCGTGCATTTCTACGGCATAGGCAATTTCTTTTAAAGTCAAAGGACGCAAATATTCTATTCCTTTGGCAAAGAAATCTTTTTGATGACTTACTATTGCCGAAGCGACTTTAAGTATAGTTTCCGCCCTTTGATGCAAAGCCTTAATAAGCCAATTAGCCGAAGTTAAATAATTATTTGCGGTTTTCTTGTCGCTTTTGGAAATATTCGCCCGATTAATTGTTGCGATATAAGATTGATTCAACAACACCTTTGGTAAAGTATCGCTGTTCAGCTCCACAATCCAGTTACCGTTTTTATCTTCCCGCATCAAAACGTCCGGAACCAAAGCCTGCACGGTAGTACTTTCAAAGCCGCCCGCCGGTTTTGGATCCAAAGCTTGGATTTCCCGCACCATATCTGCCAAATCCTCCGCATCTACGCCGCAGATTCGCTCCAAAGCTTTAAACTCCCGTTTTGCTAGCATGGGAAGGTTATCCAAAAGCTTTTGCATCGCCGGATCCAAACGGTTTTTATCTTTCAGCTGAATAGCCAGACATTCTTTTAAGTTACGGGCAAAGACACCCAAAGGCTGCAAGCCTTGCAGCATAGCAATTACATTTGTTATTCTTGCTTCGGGAATCTTCATTTTTTCTGCCAAAGAGGCATCATCAAGGGCCAGATATCCTGCATCGTCCAAGAAATCAATTAAATGTATGGCAATCAAACGGTCTGACGTATTTTTAATATCTATATTTATCTGCGACGCCAAATGTTCACGCAAGGAAACAGACTCGTCGGCAAAGCTGTCCATTCCCCAATCCTGTTCATCGGCAAAGGCGGAGTTTTTCGCCCCGCCCCAGTTTAAAGAAGGACTTCCTTCGGCATAACTGTCGTTTGTAAAATTATTATCATAATCTATATCTAAGTCATCTTGAGAAGATTCTTCCGGTATAGTTTCGGTTGTATCACCGTCATCTTCTCTTTCCAGTAACGGATTACGTTCCAGTTCTTCCGCCACAAAAGCATTAAGCTCGGTATTATTCATCTGCAAGATTTTAATCGCCTGCTGTAACTGAGGCGTCATCACCAGCGATTGAGACTGGCGCAGTTCAAGATGAGGTGCTATCGGCTCGCCGGCCATTACAAGCTAAACCGCTCTCCAAGATAGACATGGCGTACTTCGCGGTCGGAAACGATTTCCTCCGGCGTACCTTCCATTAAAACCGTACCGCCGTGAAGGATATAGGCACGGTCGACTATCTCTAAAGCTTCCCTAACGTTATGGTCGGTTATCAGTACGCCCAAACCACGTTTTTTCAAATGAGAGACTAAATCTCTGATTTCGCTTACCGCTATGGGGTCAACACCTGCCAACGGTTCATCCAATAGAATAAAAGAAGGACGGGTTGCCAAAGCTCTGGCGATTTCCACTCTCCGCCGCTCACCGCCGGATAAAGCAACCGCAGGAGTTCTGCGCAAATGGGCAATAGAGAACTCAGCCAAAAGGTTTTCCAGTGTAGCCTCTCGCTTATCACGATTTTTCTCCACCACTTCCAAAACCGCCCGAATATTATCCTCTACATTCAAGCTGCGAAATACCGAAGCTTCCTGAGGCAGATATCCGATTCCCATTCTGGCGCGGCGATACATCGGGAAATCGGTAATATTGTTTCCGTCAATAACGATACTGCCGGAATCCGGCTTTACCAAACCCATAATGCAATAAAAGCTTGTAGTTTTACCGGCACCGTTCGGCCCCAAAAGCCCCACAGCCTCCCCACGGGAAACCGACACCGAAACATCACGCAGAACCGGACGTTTTTTATATGACTTACCGATATGCTGAGCCACCAGGCCTTTATTATCCGCCACCAAACGAGGCGCAAAAGGCTGGTTCAAGCTTTCGCTTTCATTATTTTCTTCCAGTTTATTTATATCTTCAAGTCCGGTTTTATTAACCATAAACTATCCCTATTATTTACTATCTGCTTCTTTTTTACTCTTTTTTGCGTCTTCAGGCAAGAAAACTCCTTTAACCCTTGCATTTTTATTTTCTCCGAGTTCCGGAGCGGTAGCATAAAGCTTGCTAATTCCGGTTTTCATATTCACCACGGCTTTTGCTCCTGTCATATAATTATCCTTTTGGGTTAATTTTACCTTACCAAGCAAAATAGCAATTCCGGTTTTTGGATTATAAGTAGCCCTTTCGCCGCTTGCCTGTTCATTTTCGGTTTTGATTAAGACATTTCCGTCCGCCTGCATTTTTTCTATTTCCATTTTTCCTTCTTTATTTTTTTTGAACAAAGCGGAAATAACATCAGCGGAAATCATACGGTTTTCCCGTACTATTTTTGCGTTTTCCTTGGCAATCACCAAGTTTTGGTTTTGCCAATATTCCAAAACATCGGCGGTAACGACATCTTCGGGAGTAACAAAGCGAGCCGGCGCACCCTTTATCACCAACAATCCGTTATCAATTGTAAACTCTGCGGTATCGCCCAAAGCCTTTTCTTTTTCCGAAGTCATCACGACATTATTAATAGCCATCAGGCGCCAGATTTCCGTTCCTTTTCCCGACGACTGGCGATATTCCGCTTCGATTGTATCGGCGGATAGCTTTGAGTTTCCCCGCACCGCCAAAGCTTTTTTCCGAGCAATGATTTTATTTTCTTTTTGGTGCAGCTCTATACCGTCGGCGGCGGTTACTTCAATTGCGCCCTCTCCCGAAGAAGAAAAGTTTATACCTTGCGCATAAGACGGCACAGAAAGCATACAAGCACCCGAAAACACAATCAAAGCAAGTTTAAACATTATTCTGCTTCCTTAACATCTGGATTAAACACAAGTTTTGCCTTGCCGGTAAAGATTATCACATCACCTTTTTTCAAGGTTTTGATACCTTCCGAAGTTATGGTTCCCTGCACAAAGCGTCCGTCCACTCTTTCATTTCCCTGAATATTATGAGTATTTAAGTCTATATCGACTTTTTCGGTATGGAGTTCATAACCGGAATCACTAAACACGCTTACGTCTCCAAGCAAGGATATCATATTTTTCTTTTGCTGTAAAACTCCGGTTTTTGCCGATATGGCAATCCACAAGTCCGAGTTTAAAAGCACATCGGCTTTTGGCTCTGTCAAATCAATAATTCTTGACCCCGGTTCAGTTTCCAAAGCCAATTTAGAAGTCAGCATAAAGGGCTGATTTTTGCTGTCCGTAGAATAAAACTTTGAATTAACTACACTTAAGACATCGGTTTTTCCGGCGATTATCGGCTTAGTCAAGCCCAAACGGAAATGGTCTTTCTGCTCCATAATCTGGGGCCACAAAAGCAACAAAGCAATAGCGACAACCGCCACACTTGGCAAAGATACCTTTAAAATCCGGATTAAGCGGCTGTGCGCTTCAATGTCTCCCGAACGATTATAAGCCTCATAAACGAACTTATCTTTCGGAAAGCGTAATTCTTTAACATTATCTTTGAAGTCTTCCGCCATGCTTTTGCTTTCAAAGCTCAGACTACACCGGCTCGCATACAATCATGAACATGAACGATTCCCACCGGTTTACCATCTTCCAGAATAAAGAGACTGGTTATCGCATAATTGTTCATCAAAGCCAAAGCCTCTGCCCCCAAAGCGTCCTTAGAAATAGTTTTCGGGGCAGCGGTCATAATTTCATCGACCGAGCGGGAAGCCAAATCCGGAGACATTTTCCGGCGCAAATCACCGTCGGTAATTATCCCTTCCAAGCGTCCGTCGGCATCAACCACACCGATACAACCAAGCCCTTTGCTGGTCATCACAATCAAAGCTTCGGACATCAAAGACCCCTTAGCAATTAAGGGCATAGCATCTCCCTGATGCATCAAGTCTTTTACTTTTATCAGAATCTGACCAAGCTTTCCGCCAGGGTGACGGTCTCTGAACTCATCGCGGGAGAAGCCTTTTTTATCCAAAAGAACCATAGCCAAAGCATCACCCAAAGCCAACGTCTGAGTTGTTGAGGTGGTCGGCGCAAGCCCGAACGAGCAAGCTTCCTCGCTTTTTGGCAGGATTACCGCAACATTGGCATTCTTCGCCAAAGTACTTTCCGGATTTGAAGCAATCGCTATCAAAGGAATGGCAAAACGACGGCAATAATTTACAATATCGCCCAATTCCCGAGACTCGCCGGAATAAGAAATTGCAATAACGGTATCGTCCTTTGCCACCATTCCCAAATCACCGTGACTGGCTTCCGACGGGTGCACAAAGAAAGAAGGCGTACCGGTTGAAGCAAATGTCGCCGCCAGTTTACAGCCTATATGCCCGCTTTTACCAATACCGGTAATAATTACCTTTCCTTTGGTTTTAAACAGAATATCAATAGCTTCGGCAAAGGTTTCGCCCAAAGTATCGGCCAAAGCCTGCAAACCTTTCATTTCCATATCAATAACTTTACGACCTGCGCTTGCCGTCTCTTCCCAATATTCTGCGGCCATTCCCTATATTCTCCTGCTAATTTTAAATCTAATGTGCAAATATATCCTCGTCCCAACCGGAAATATCCAAAGTTGAACGAGTTAAAATAAAGTCGAAACAAGCGGCGGCGAGTTCGGTTCTGCCCTCTCTTTCCAAACGCTCGTCCATAATTTTCTTAATCTGGTGCAGATATAAGACATCGTTTGCCGCATAATTAATCTGCTCTTTGCTAAGCTGAGGAGCTGCCCAATCGGAACATTGCTTTTCTTTTTCCAGCTCCACGCCCAAAAGTTCCAAGCACAAAGCCTTCAAACTATGACTTACGGCATTTGTCCGCACCAATTTTGAAGCTATTTTTGTGCAGTATATCGGAGAACAATCGACCCCAAGGAACTTTTTTATCGCCGCAACATCAAAGCGGGCGAAATGGAATATTTTTAAAACTTTTTCATCGGCAAGCAGTTTTTTCAAAACCGGCGCATCATAATTGCCCTTTTCAAATTGTACGAGGTGGCAAGTTCCGTCTCCGGCGGAAAGCTGCACCAAACACAAGCGATCACGTTCAAGGTTCAAACCGGTTGTTTCGGTATCCACGGCCACAGCCGAGCCGAAATCTATTCCTTCGGGCAAATCTTGACGATGAAGAATAATACTAGGCATAAGATACGCTCCTACACTTTGATAAAATAATGGTGCCCAGAAGAAGACTCGAACTTCCACGATTTGCATCACTGGCACCTGAAGCCAGCGCGTCTACCAATTCCGCCATCTGGGCCTAACAAAACAGACACCTTAGCCTGCTTGCAGTGTAGGGATAAACGGATAAAGGTATCTAAAAGAAAAGTCAAAGTTTTTTTTATTATAAAACCAAAAGTTCATATGATTTTTATATTTTTTTAAAAATGAATATCTTGTTTATCCATATTTTTCCGTGTATAAGCATTCCCAAATATTTAATTAAAGAAATAAGGAGATAATTACCGTGGTTTACATGAAGAAAATAGGTACCGTAGCTCTTGCAACCGCAATGGCAGCAACAATATCAGCTTGTAAGGAAAAGCAGGCAGAGCCTACTAAAATGCCGCCCACTCCGGTAACGGTTACGGAAGTTATCTCGGTTGAAATGCCGAAAAGTCGTTCTTTCATCGGTAAAGTTACGGCTTATGACCGTGTCGATGTTAAAGCCAGAGTACAAGGCTATCTGGAACAGCGTCCCTTCAAAGAAGGCGGAGTAATAAAGAAAGGTCAGCTTTTATTCGGCATTGAAAAAGACCAGTACCAAGCGGCTTTAAAGCAGGCTGACGCCAACCTTGCCAGAGCGGAAGCCGAAGCCATCAACGCCGACATTCAGTTAAAAAGAGCCAAAGAGCTTATCAAGACCGGAGACATCTCCCAATCGGTTCTTGACGACCGCTCTGCCAAAGCCGCCGCCGCTCTTGCCACGGTAAAACAAGCTCGTGCAGCCAAAGAAAACGCTCGTCTTGATTTAAATTACACAGAGATTCATGCTCCTTTCACCGGACGCATCGGTTTATCCACCTATGACGTTGGCGAATATATCACTCCTTCTTCGGGAACTTTGGCTACTTTGGTAAGCCTTGACCCGACCAGTGTTATCTTTTCTATCAGCATGAAAGATTTAATTGCCATATCGGCTAAATCTGCGGAAGAAACTCCGGAAATTGTCGCCACGTTAACCATGACCGGCGGCATTCCTTATAAACACACGGGAAAAATCGATTTTGTCGATAATGTGCTTAATATGCAGACCGACACTTTAAAAATGCGCGCCAAGTTTCCCAATCCGGAAGCACGTTTAATCGACGGCGAACTTTTAACCATCAAAATCTCTACGGTTAAAAAGTATCCGACAATCATCATTCCTCAAGTAGCGGTTCAAATGGACCAAGCCGGACGTTATGTCATGGTTGTCAAAGACGACAACAAAGTTGAAATGCGCCGGATAACCGTTGGGGAAGAAGTTGAAAAAGACATTATTGTTACCGGCGGTTTGGAAGTCGGCGAAACCATTGTTATCGAAGGACTACAGAAAATCAAACAGGGTGCGATTGTCAATCCGAGCATAGCCGGAGCAGAAGAGGCTTCGCCCCAAACCACATCAAAGCAAGAAGCAGAAACTTCATCTGCTGCCACCGCCAAAGAATAATACGCAATAAGGAGTAACCTATATGTTTTCCGGAATATTTATTGATCGTCCACGTCTGGCTATGGTCATATCCATAGTCATTACTTTAGGCGGCCTTATTTGTATTACCCAAATACCTGTTGCGCAGCTTCCGGAAGTTACCCCTCCGCAAGTAAGCGTAAAAGCAACCTATATCGGTGCGAACGCCGAAGTTGTGGAAACCACGATTGCGCAGCCGATTGAAGCGGCGGTTACCGGCGTTGACAACATGATATATATGTCATCGACCAGTGGTAATGACGGCACTTATTCTTTGTCGATAAGCTTTGAACTCGGCACTGATCCGGACATTAACTCGGTTAACGTTCAAAACCGTATCAAACAAGTAGAAAATCAGCTTCCTGCCGAAGTTATGCAGCAAGGTGTATCGGTTAAAAAGCTTTCTTCTTCCATGTTGCAGGTTATCGGCATTTATTCCGAAGATACGGAAACATATGATGCTTTGTACTTGAACAACTACGCAACCCTTTACGTTAAAGATACTTTATCCCGTGTAAACGGTGTTGGTGATGTAAACGTTTTCAGTATGATGGATTACAGTATGCGTGTATGGCTTGACACCAACCGTATGTCCAACTTAAACGTTTCCGTAAATGAAGTTCTGGCAGCCATTAAGTCACAGAATATTCAGGCAGCAGTTGGTAGCATTGGTTCTCAACCGGCACCGAAGTATCAACAGATACAGCTTAGCATTCAAGCAGAAGGCCGCCTACAGACCGCCGAAGAGTTTGGAAACATCATTATCCGAGCCAACCCTGACGGCTCTTCCCTATACTTAAAAGACTTTGCCACTCTTGAACTTGGTGCGAAGAATCACGCTGTTACGGCATTATTTAACTCTCTGCCCAGTGTAGCGATTGCTATTTACCAAGCACCGGGAGCAAACGCCGTTTCCGTATCCTCCGGAGTAAAAGAGAGATTAGAAGAATTAGCAAAATCTTTCCCGCCGGGAATTAAATACAATATTATTTACGATACTTCGGAATCTGTGTACGCAACGATTGAAGAAGTAATAAAAACTTTGATTGAAGCGTTCATATTGGTTGTCTTGGTTGTCTTTATCTTCCTTGGCACATTCCGCGCAACCTTTATTCCGATGATAGCCATTCCGGTTGCCTTAATCGGTACATTTATCTTCCTTTATGCCGCCGGCTTTACCGCCAACACCATATCTTTGCTGGCTTTGGTTCTTGCCGTAGGTATTGTGGTTGACGATGCGATTATGGTTGTGGAAAACGTTGAACGTGTAATGGAAGACAATCCTGACTTACACCCCAAAGAATCAACCAAACTTGCGATGCAGGAAATTACGGCTCCGATTATTGCTATTACTCTTGTTTTGGTATCGGTTTTCGTTCCGGTTACCTTCTTGCCTGGCATGACCGGCGCTTTGTACCGAGAGTTCGGCGTTACCGTTTGCGTAGCCATGCTTTTGTCTGCCGTTAACGCATTAACGCTTACTCCGGCACTGTGTGCTTTGATTATGCGTCCGGGTCATAAGCCCATTGGCATTATGAGGAAGGTTTTAAACGGTATTGACTCTGTTCGTGACGGCTATGCGGGCATTGTCGGCAAGACTTTAAAAGTCGTCCCGCTGATGATGATTTTACTTATCTGCATATCATTTGTTACTTATGAAGTTTTCAAACGTACTCCGGGCGGCTTCTTGCCTTCCGAAGACCAAGGCGCTTTTTTTGCGGAGATAACGTTACCTGCGGCGGCGTCAAGCAACCGTACAAACGAAATCGTTCTTGAAGTAAACAAAATCATTAAAGATATTCCGGGAGTTGAACGTATTGTCAGTGTTGTCGGCTTCAGTATTTTAAGCGGTATGGCTTCTTCGGACAGCGCCCTTATGATTGTCGGTTTAAAGCCCTATGAAGAGCGCCGCACCGATGCTTTAGGTGTTGATAACATTATCCGAGAAACTTACAAGCGTACCGCCCACTTACAGGGAGCCAGAGTAACCGCCTTTAACGTTCCTGCCATTCCCGGTCTTGGCACCTTTGGCGGCTTTGAATATCAGCTTGAAAGCATTTCCGGAGCTTCCGCTTCCGAACTTATGAAAACAGCCGGACAGCTTTTGGGTGAAGCCAACAAACAGCCGGAACTTTCCAACGTATTCACCACGTTCTCGGACAACAATCCGCAGTTGTTTGTTGACCTTGACAGACAGAAGGCTCAGACCTTAGGCCTAAATGTTTCTGACATATTCACAACCATGCAAACCTCGCTTGGCGGTATGTATGTTAACGACTTTAACCTTTACGGCCGTACTTGGCAGGTTAATGTCCAAGCTTTACCGACCGACCGTGGCACCATAGAAGACGTTTACCGCCTGCACGTTCAAAACAAGTTTGGCGATATGGTTCCGTTGCGTTCGGTCATTGATATATCCGAAATTGTCGGACCGAAATATTATTCTCGTTACAACAACTACCGCAGCGTAAAGATTAACGGTAATGCGGCTCCGGGAGTAAGCTCCGGCGATGCGTTGTTAGCCATGGAAAGAATCTCCAAGACCCTGCCTTCCGAATATAAGTTTGAATGGACAGGCCAATCTTTGCAGGAGAAAGAAGCAGGCGACGCCACCTTGATTATTCTTTCGGCAGCATTAGTATTCGTATACCTGTTCTTGGTTGCTCTTTATGAAAGCTGGAATATTCCTATAGCGGTTTTGCTTTCGGTAATTGTCGCTATCTTAGGCGGTATGATAGCCCTTAACATTGCCGATTTAAGCAGCGGTATTTATGCCCAGATTGGTATTATCGTGTTAATTGCTATGGCAAGTAAGAACGCTATTTTGATTGTTGAGTTTGCCAGAGAAAGACGCCTTCACCAAGGCATGAGCATCAATGAATCTGCGATTATCGGTTCAAAGCTGAGATTCCGTGCGGTTATGATGACCAGCTTTGCGTTCATTCTGGGCTTGGCTCCGTTACTGGTTGCCGAAGGTGCCGGTGCGATGAGCCGACGGGAAGTAGGTACTCCGGTATTCGGCGGCATGATTGCAGCCTCTGCGATTGGTATTTTCTTCATTCCGGCTTTGTATGTTCTGTTTGAAAAAATCAGCGAAGCATTCAAATCACCGGAAGACCGTCCGCAAACCCGTACTAAAGAATAGTTCGGAAAAGAACCGACCAATGGCGGTTATACTGAATGTTTTTCTGGGCAAAAGCCGAGGCGGCATAGAAGTCGTTACGACCGATTACGCCAAAGCTTTTGCTTCCTTGGGGCATCAGTCTTACCTTTTAAGCGCCAACGGACGGGATTACGTTGATTATTTAAAGCAAAGCGGACTTCCGTTAAAGCTGTTAGCAGGACGGAATATCAATCCCTTCACGCTGTTACAGTTTATCTTTTTCCTTAAAAAGCTGAAACCGGACGTTGTTTTTCTGCACGCTACCAGAGCTGTATCCGTCGGCACCTCTTGGTACATATCCAAGCTTTTTCCAAAAGTTAAGTTTATCGGTATTTCTCATGGCGTAGCAGACAGACGGTATAAAAAGCTTAAATATGCCGTTGCCATTACAGATTCTTTAAGCAGACGTTTTAAACGTTGGCATATTCCGCATATTTATTCCTGCCCGAATATGACCGTCATCAAACCTTTTAGGGAACAAGCTCCCCGCCATACACCGATAGTCATCGGCTCTATGGGCAGGTTATCCCCCTCCAAAGGCTTTGATATCCTGATTGCCGCCGCCAATATTTTAAAAGAAAAAGGTATTGATTTTAAATTAAAGCTAGCGGGATTTTCCGCCGAAGACTGCAAATCCTTAATCAACACCGCAAAGATTGCCGACAACTTGGAAATCGCCGGTTGGATAACGGATAAAGAAGCTTTCTATGACCGTATTGATATTTATGTTTCTGCCTCCAGAGTAGAATCCTTTGGCTTAACGATTATTGAAGCTATGGCTCACTCTGTTCCGGTAATTGCCTCTGACACTGTCGGAGCAGGTAACATCATTTCTTCCGGCACGGACGGTTTTCTGGTTCCAAGGAAAAAAACCAAAAAGCTCGCCGAGGCAATTTATAATCTAAGCACTGCCAACGAAGAAACGTTCACCGCCATTCGTACTGCCGGATACAATAAAGCAAAGGAAAAATATAACCTTGCCAAACTTCCGGAAGTTTTAAATACTATTCTTGCTGATATATTAACCGTAAAGGCATAGTAATGTCCAAAATACTCCACATAGCCAACTTTAACCAATTAAAGACCAAAGGCTGTTCGCAAAACGCAACCCAACAAAAAATCACCAACGGTCTTATCCGTAACGGGCATCAGGTTATTAACTATTCGGACAGAGATATGTGCCGTATGCTTGGCTTTGGCAGTATGAATATTTATGGCAAGAAGAAACTTAACGAACATCTTTTGAAGTTTTGCCGGAACATTGAACCTGACGGGCTAATCATCGGCCACGCCGACACGGTAAAGACCGATACTTTATTAAAGATAAAAGAGGATTTTCCCCGCTTAAAGATTTTGGAATGGAACGTAGACGCCATAGCGATGAGCGCAGATGAACACTCCAATCAAGATGCTTTATATAATTTAAAGAAGCTTAAATCCAAACAAGCTGCGGTTGATATTTTACTGATTACCACAGCGGCGAAAGATTTTCTTCAACCGCTTAAAACGCCGACCAACAAAGTCGGCTATTTACCCAATCCGGTGGATAAAAGCATTGAAACCGCCAAAAGTTTTCAGGAAAAACACCTTCCCTATGACTTATTTTTTGCCTGCAACCCGCTTTTAAAGCGGCAGTTTTGCGGAACCTTTACCGCCGTAGATACAATTACCAAAGACATTCTGTCTGCCGTTCCCGATTTACAGACGCTCTTTGCGGGGATTAAAGACAGTCCGAAACTTTCCGGCGCCAAGTATCAAAAAGCATTTTCCTCTTGCGCCATGGGCTTTAATTTAAGCCACATC
>JAFWAG010000026.1 GCA_017507765.1 Alphaproteobacteria bacterium
AAGCCGAAAAATACGTTACGGATAACTTTGTTTGGACAAAGGATATGGAACTTATCGCTCAGAAGCTTCAGAAGGTAAGCAAAACCCTAAACGGTACCACCAACTCCCCTCTCGCCCAAAAACTCCTGTGCGAAGAATAAACTATATATAAAGGGAAAGAACTTATTTGGCGGAGAGGGAGGGATTCGAACCCTCGATACGGGAAACCGTATAACAGATTTCGAGTCTGCCGCATTCGACCACTCTGCCACCTCTCCTTTTAAGAAGGGGGAGATTACCGCAAGAGCAGCCCAAGTGCAAGCCTAAAGCTTAAATTGACCGCAGATAAAATAAAATGTTATAAAGTAGCGATAAGGTAAAATCTAAGCAGATAGGTCAAAATGTCACATCAAAACGATTTTTTAAACAGCCCTAAGTGCGACATTACTCACATTGCAGACGAGATTCCGGGCATTGTTTTCCAGATTTTGCAGGCTCCGGACGGCATGATATCCTTTCCGTTTTTTTCGGTTGCGGCGCAGCAGCTTCTTGGCCTTGGCAAAAAGGAAATGGAGGAAGCGAAAAACGGTCTGGTTAACTTCATTGTCAAAGAAGATTTTACCCGTTGGCTTTCGGTTCTTAAAAAACACGCCCGTTCGCTTTCCAGTTTCAGCGAAGAAATCAGGGTTATCGGCAAAGACGGCTCTATTATTCAGTTAAGCGGCATTTCCAAGCCTCTGCCGATAGCGGACAAAAATATCCTTTGGAACACGGTTTTATTTGACATTACCGACCGCAAAGCCACCGAAAAAGCTTTGGAAGACGCACAGAATCAGATTCATACGGTAATATCGTCGCTTCCGTGTAGCCTTTATAAAGGAACGATATATAAGGACGGGCGGATTGTTTTTGAATATGCGAGCGAGGGTATTAAAGAGCTTATGGGTGTCAGTGCCAAAGACATCATGAAGGATTCCGACTTATTTTATAATTGTTTTGTTCCGGAGGATAAGGAGGTTATTTTAGCCAACCACAAGGTTTTGTTGCGTTCGAAAAAGCCTCGTCTTTGGGATAAGGAAGTTCAGCTTACCAACGGCAAGTGGGTTCAGTTGAACGCCCGTCCGGAAAAGACGGCGGAAGGCAATGTTTCTTGAAATGGGATAATTTTTGATACGACCGAGCGCAGAGTAGCCCAAGAAAAGCTTCATTTCTTGGCCTATCATGACTCTTTAACCGGCGTAGGCAATCGAGAGCTTTTATTTCAACAGTTTCAAGTTTTATTAGATGCGGCAAAGCATAATAACCGGCAAATAGCGGTTTTATCGTTAGCACCGGACGGATTAGGGCAGATTAACGCCATTTCCGGCCATGGCCTTGGGGATTTGATTTTAACCAAAGTTGCCCACAGAGTTCAAAAGGTCTTAGGCAAGAACGATTTACTTGTCCGCATGGCGGGTCATAGGTTTATTGCATTGCTTCCGGATTTAACCAGCCGGTCTTTGGCGGACAAGAAAATCGGCGAGATTATCAAAGAGTTTGAAACCCCGATAACGGTTAATTCCCAAGATTTTGACGTTACTATCACGATAGGCGTTTGTTTTTATCCTTCTGACGGGGAAGATCCGGCTTCTTTAATCAGTCATGCCGATGCGGCCTTAGACTCGGCGAAGTTAAACAATCGAGGCAACGCCACGGTCTTTTCCGAAGAACTGAATATCAGTATGGCAAGGAGTTTATACCTTCGGTCCAGATTAAGGCACGCTTTGGAAAACGGAGAAATAATCGCCTATTTCCAACCGCAGGTTAATGTTATTTCCGGAGAAATCTCCGGCATTGAAGCTTTGGCACGCTGGAATGCTCCGGAAGGCCAGATAAGTCCGGCAGAGTTTATTCCGGTTGCCGAAGAATATGGCTTTATTGATGAACTTTCTCGTCAGATAATGCTTGATGCCTGCAAATGGTCAAAGAAGTGGCTTGATAAAGGCTACGGCAAAATACCCATGGCAGTGAATATTTCCGGCAGGCTTTTTCACAATTCCCGCCAGCTTATCCGCATGGTGCGCCAAACTTTGAAAGAGACCGGATTACCGCCGGAGCTTTTAGAACTGGAGCTTACCGAAAGCACGGCTATGCTTGACCCGCAAATGGCAATAGCGGTTATCAACCGTCTTGGCGAACAGGGTATAAGCTGTTCCATTGACGATTTTGGTACGGGCTATTCTTCGCTAGCGATGTTGAAAAGCTTTCCTTTAAAGAAGCTTAAAATAGACCGCTCGTTTATTTTGGATTTAACCTCCGACCGTAACGAAGAAGCGATAGTCAGAGCCACCATAGCAATATCACGGGCTTTAAACTTAACGGTTTTGGCGGAAGGTGTAGAAACCAAACGCCACTTTGATATTTTAAAAAGCATGGGCTGCGATGTTATCCAAGGCTATCTTTTCTCTCGTCCGCTTCCGGCGGCGGATATGGAAAATATGCTTAAAACATGGAATCCTGCTCAGGTTATAGCGGATTTAGCATAAAAAGTTAGCTACTCTTTCAGCGGTAGTCGAGAGTAAATAAAATCGCTTACCGCCACGGGCAGAGCCATCATAAGCCAAGAAATAAAAGCCATATAAAAAGGAAAAGTAATCCGTGGTTTATTTCTTTCTGCTCCGGAGCGGATAATTCCCGCCGCTTTATCAGCTTTCATCAATCCGGGCATTGGGAACTTATTTTTTGCGGTTATTTCAGACTCTACAAACCCCGGACACACGACCGAAACTTTTATCCCGTAAGATTTAAGCCATCCACGCAAAGCCTCGCCCCATATTCTGACGGCTCCTTTGCTTCCGGAATAAGCTGGCGCTCCCGGAACTCCTCGGTATCCTGCTAAAGAGCTGATAAGAATTATCTGTCCGCATTTGCGTTTTTGGAATATCGGGATAAGCGGTAAAACCGTATTCATAACTCCGCCAAGGTTTATGGCAAATATTTCCCTTGTTTTAGCTTCGGATTCACCGTCCAAGCTTCCGGTTCCGGCGGATATTCCGGCGTTGGCAATTACTATATCCAGACAAGACATGCTTTCTGCTTCCGCTATCCACTCTTTCATAGCCTTTTCGTCGGTAACATCTAAACAGCGGGTATAAACCGTTGCGCCTTTTTTTTGGCATTTGCTTGCCGTTTCTTCCAAGCGTTCTTTTCGCCGTGCGCACAGGAACAGAATTGTTCCCTGTTCGGCATATTCCAAGGCTAAAGCTTTGCCTATTCCGCTAGAGGCTCCGGTTATCATAATACTTGCCATAATACCCTCCTTTTTGTTTGCCAAACAGCTTATCTGATAAGGTTTTAAAAAACCACCCTCAATATAAAACAAAAAAGTTGACAAATAGAAATAAATGAGAGTATACTCTGTAAAAATCATCTTTCATTAAGGAGTATCAAAATGAAAATCGCCGAAGGAATCCACATAATGGCTTATGAAAACGGACTGAAAGCTTATCTTTATGACAAAGATGGCTCTTCGGAGCTTGTTTCTTTAAACGAAGTATCCAAAGTTGCCGAAGTCGTTGTTAATAAGCTTGATGCTCAGATGTACGAGCAGATTAAGGATTTCAAAATCAAAGAGCTTCACATAGTTTCTTCGTTGATTGAAGTTTCTGATATCAGTGCTTTACAGGTTAAGAAGATTTCCAACCATTCTGTTATGGGTACTACTTTTAATGACAGACTTGTCGTTCCTGCGGACATCAAACTTCCCAAAGGGATTAAGCTAAGCAACCCGATAGTTTTCCTTCCCAGCGGCTATCCCGTGGACCATTCGGCAGAAGTAACGGACTTAGACAGTTTTCAGACTGATGCCGATACGGTATCACATTTAACGGCAGAAAATATTAAAAGCCTGAAGATAACTTACGGAGAAATCAAGTCGGATACTTTAAGCGGCATTAAAGAAATCGAAGAACTTACATTAGGTGAGAAAGTAATTTTTGCTGATGATAGTTTTATCTGTCCTCCGTGCCAGATTGTAACGTTTAAAAAAGCCGCTCCAGAGACTTTGGTTTTAAGTTCTGCACCCAAAGAAATATCTTTTGGCGGCAAAGTTCCGTCTTCCAAAATTGCGGCGTCCGGAGTACTTGCTCATGTAAATGTAAATAACCTAATGCCGGAAAAATGTCAAAAATCTTGAAGGTTACTATATTGGTCAATTAGTCACTCCGAAAGTAACCGCCGATGATATCAGCAGCCTTCGTTTTGATTATCTTGGTTCGGTAAGGCAAGGACAGATACCTTATGCTCCGATGATTGTTCCGGCGGACATAAAGTTTCCAAAGGGAAATGCCCGTCAGATAATCGGCAACTATATTGTTAAGGAAAGAGATTAAACTCTTTACGCTTTAAAAACTTTTTATATATGGAGAGGGGAGCAATCTTCTCTCCATATTTTTATTTTAAAAGCGCAGTTTAATACATACTTATTGTTCTATTTTGTTTTTTCTTTTCTGGGGTCATAATTTTTTGTGCATAAAAATTATAAAGCAAGGCTTGAATAGGATAAACAAGCACCCTATATAAAGCTTACTTTGTTAATATTTATTAGAAAATGAGGATAAAAATGGGAAAAGTAATTGGTATAGACTTAGGTACTACAAACTCTTGCGTAGCCATTATGGACGGCAAAGACGCAAAAGTTATTGAAAATTCGGAAGGCAATCGTACGACTCCGTCCATGCTTGCGTTTACTGATAACGGCGAGCGTTTAGTCGGTCAGCCGGCCAAGCGTCAGGCAGTAACCAATCCGGAGGGAACTTTATTTGCGATTAAACGCCTTATCGGTCGTCGCTATAATGACAAGATGGTTGATAAAGCCAAATCTTTGGTTCCATATCATATTGTTGCGGGAGACAATGATGACGCATGGGTAGAAGTAAAAGGACAAAAATATGCTCCCAGCCAGATTTCCGCCTTTGTATTGCAGAAATTAAAAGAAGATGCCGAAGCCTATCTTGGCGAACCGGTTACTCAGGCGGTTATTACCGTTCCTGCTTACTTTGACGACTCGCAAAGACAAGCAACCAAGGACGCCGGAAAGATTGCCGGTTTGGAAGTCCTGCGCATTATTAACGAGCCGACAGCCGCAGCATTAGCCTATGGTTTGGATAAAAAGAACTCCGGAACCATAGCGGTTTATGACCTTGGCGGCGGTACGTTTGACGTTTCGATTTTGGAAATCGGCGACGGCGTTTTTGAAGTTAAAGCCACAAACGGAAATACGTTCCTTGGCGGTGAAGACTTTGACGCTCGCATTATTGATTATCTTGCGGACGAATTCAAAAAAGAACAGGGCATTGACCTCCGTGCCGACCGTTTGGCTTTACAGCGTTTAAAAGAAGCTGCCGAAAAAGCCAAAATAGAACTTTCTTCGGCTCAGCAGACTGATGTAAATCTTCCGTTTATCACGGCAGACCAAAGCGGTCCGAAGCACTTAAACATCAAGCTCACCCGTTCTAAATTGGAAGCTTTGGTGGAATACTTGGTTGTCAGCACGATTGAACCTTGCAAATCCGCTTTAAAAGACGCCGGCTTAAAGCCGAACGAAATTGACGAAGTTGTTTTGGTCGGCGGTATGACTCGTATGCCGAAGATTCAGGAAACGGTAAAAGAGTTCTTTGGCCGTGAACCACATAAAGGCGTAAACCCTGACGAAGTTGTTGCTTTGGGTGCAGCCATTCAAGGCGGCGTATTGAAGGGTGAAGTAAAAGACGTTCTTCTTCTTGACGTTACTCCGTTGTCTTTGGGTATTGAAACCCTTGGCGGCGTATTTACCCGTCTTATTGAACGCAACACCACCATTCCTACACGCAAGAGTCAGGTTTTCTCTACGGCTGAAGACGGTCAGACCGCAGTTACCATTCGGGTATTCCAAGGCGAACGTGAAATGACCGTGGACAACAAGTTGCTTGGTCAGTTTGATTTGGTCGGTATTCCTCCTGCGCCTCGTGGTATGCCGCAGATTGAAGTTACTTTTGATATTGACGCAAACGGCATTGTGAACGTTTCCGCCAAAGATAAAGCAACCGGCAAAGAACAGACTATCCGCATTCAAGCTTCCGGCGGTCTTGCCGAAGCAGATATCGAGCGCATGGTCAAAGAAGCGGAACAGCACGCCACGGAAGACAAGGCTCGCCGTGAAGAAGTTGAAACCCGCAATCAGGCGGAAAGCCTTATTCATTCTACGGAAAAGACTTTGAAGGAACTTGGCGACAAAGTTTCCGAAGCGGATAAAACCGCCATTGAAACCGAAATTGCCGCTTTGAAGAAAGCACTTGAAGGTACCGATGCGGCAGACATCAAAGCCAAAACGGAATCTTTGGTGCAGGCTTCCATGAAGCTTGGCGAAGCTCTTTATAAAGCACAGCAGGCGGAAACTGCCGCTGCGCCGGAAGGCGATGCCGGAGCCTCTCAGTCCGAATCTCCCAAAGATGAAAGCGTGGTTGACGCTGATTTTGAAGAAGTCAAAAAAGACTAATTTTTAACCTTAAATATCCTCATTGCCGCTCTCCTTTTCATTAAGGGGAGCGGTTTTAAGAGGGGAAAGAAAATATGGCTAAACGCGACTATTATGAAGTTTTAGGGGTAAGCCGGGAAGCAACGGTTACCGAAATAAAAAAGTGCTACCGTACTTTGGCAAAGAAATATCACCCTGATTTAAATCCCGGCAATCAAGAAGCAGAGATTCATTTCAAAGAAGTTTGCGAAGCCTATGAAATACTTTCTGATGACAACAAACGCAGTGCCTATGACCAATATGGCCACGCCGCTTTTGAAAACGGTGGCGGCTTTGGCGGAGGGTTCGGCGGTTTTGGAGGCTTTGGCGGCGGAGCCTCGTTTGCCGATTTCTTTGAAGATGTATTTTCTTCGTTTATGGGCGGAGGCACTCGTGGTTCTTCGGGGCCGCAGCGTGGCGCAGACTTGCGGCAAGATATTGAAATTACATTGGAAGAAGCATTCTCCGGTGTTAATAAGACCATAAAAATCCCGTCCCATAAAGTTTGCCCTGATTGTAACGGCACTGGTTGCGCTGACGGTTCTGCACCGGAACCCTGCCATATGTGCAGAGGTCGAGGCAGAATAAGACAAAGCCAAGGTTTCTTTTCGGTTGAAACGGTTTGTCCCGCCTGTAACGGTACCGGCACAACGATAAAAAATCCCTGCCGGAAGTGCGGCGCTCAAGGACATATAAGAATTGAAAAGACGCTGGAAGTAACCATTCCCAAAGGCGTAGACACGGGAACCCGTATGCGCATCGCCGGCGAAGGCGATATCGGCAGCAAGGGAGCATCTAACGGCGACTTGTACCTTTTTATCAATGTAAAAGACCACAAAGTTTTTGCCCGTTCCGGTAACGACCTTTACTGTTCCGTTCCGGTTTCCATGATAACGGCGGCTCTGGGCGGCAAAATAGAAGTTCCGTCTTTGGATAAAGGCGAAGCAACGGTTGATGTTCCGGCGGGAACGCAAACCGGCTCTCGGGTACGCCTTAAAGACAAAGGTATGCCGATTTTAAACGGCAATTCCCGTGGCAGCCTTTATATAGACTTAAACGTCCAAACTCCGACCCGTCTTACCCAAAGACAGGTTGAGCTTTTGAAAGAGTTTGAAAAAGAAGGGCAGAACCACACTCCCTCAGTCGGCGATTTCTTTACTAAAGTCAAAGACTTTATAAACAAAGTTACCGAATAATAGATTTTTTCTCGGCTATATTTATTTTTCTCTGCGGTATTTATGCGGAGTTGAATTGTTATTTTCTTTTTACTTTTAGGCTTTTGCCGGATACGGCAAAAATTAAATACATAACTTTATCTATTTAAATATTAATGGGAAATCGGCAATTTTATTTCTTTAAATTAAGAAAAAGCGTTCTTCCGGCTATTTTTCTATTTGCTTTAAGGAATAAAAATGATTATTTTTCTCGACAAGATATTGCCATGACTTTTAGTATATGGTAATCAAAAACGTTCTTAAGTCTGTATGTGGAGTATATTTTGTCATCTGTACACTCAGTAAAGTTTGAACTTGCTTCCCGCTACGGCCTGGCACTTTTTGCGGTCGCAGAGGAAAGAAAAGAACTGGAAAAAGTTGGAAAAGAGCTACAGGCATTTTCCCTTATGCGGGACAGTAGTAAAGAGTTAAGCTTTATGCTTAATTGTCCTACGATACCCCGTTCCGAAAAAGTTTCCGCAATTATGGCAATCGCTGACAAAGCCGGATTTTCGAAAACTACCAAAGACTTTTTAGGTTTGGTAGCCGGAAACAACCGTTTATTTGCATTGCCGGATATGATAAAGGCTTTCTTAGGCCTTATCGAAGAAAAAGAGGGGCAGGTTACGGTTGAAGTAACTTCTGCTCTTGAATTAGCCAAGGAGCAGAAAGAAAAAATCTCCTCCGAACTCAGCTCCGCCTTGGGCAAGACAATCAGACTTCAGGTAAAGGAAGATGCTTCCTTGCTTGGCGGTATGATGGTCAAAGTAGGGTCGCTGCTTATTGACAGCTCTTTAAAGACCAAGGTTCAGCAACTTAAATTAGCAATGAAAGGTGCCCAATAATGGATCTTCAGGCCACAGAAATATCATCTCTGTTAAAAGAACGGATAGAGGATTTTGAATCTCATTCCGATACGGTAGAGGTTGGTCAGGTTATTTCCGTAGGTGACGGTATTGCCCGTGTTTACGGAATGGAGAAAGTCCAGTCCGGTGAAATGGTTACATTTCCGGACGGAACTCGGGGAATGGCGTTAAACTTGGAAGTTGACAATGTCGGCGTGGTTATTTTTGGTGATGACCGTGCTATCCGTGAAGGCGATATTGTTAAACGTACCGGTGAAATCGTTAGCGTTCCTGTTGGTAAAGAACTTCTTGGACGTATCGTTGACGCTTTGGGTAATCCGATTGACGGCAAAGGCCCTGTTAATGCGACCGAGACTCGCCGTGCTGAAACCAAGGCTCCCGGTATTATTACTCGTAAGAGCGTAAGCGAACCGGTACAGACCGGTATTAAGTCCATTGACGCTTTGATACCTATCGGCCGCGGCCAAAGAGAGTTGTTAATCGGCGACCGTCAGACTGGTAAGACGGCGATTATTTTGGATACGATTATCAACCAGAAGGTTTTGAACGAAAACGCAAAAGATGAAAAAGATAAGCTTTACTGTGTTTACGTTGCTATCGGTCAGAAGCGTTCCACCGTTGCCCAGGTTGTAAAGACTTTGGAAGAAAACGGCGCTCTTGATTATACTATTGTTGTTGCGGCGACGGCTTCCGAGCCTGCTCCGCTTCAGTACATTGCTCCGTATTCCGGTTGTGCAATGGGTGAATACTTCCGTGATAACGGAATGAACGCCATTATCTTCTATGACGATTTGTCGAAACAAGCCGTTGCTTATCGCCAGATGTCCTTGTTGCTCCGTCGTCCTCCCGGACGTGAAGCTTATCCTGGCGACGTTTTCTATTTGCATTCTCGTTTGCTTGAAAGAGCTGCGAAGTTAAGCGAAGAATACGGTCTTGGTTCTTTGACGGCTATTCCGGTTATTGAAACCCAAGCCGGCGACGTTTCCGCCTATATTCCGACGAACGTAATTTCCATTACGGACGGTCAGATATTCTTGGAAACCAGCTTGTTCTATCAGGGTATTCGTCCGGCGGTTAACGTTGGTATTTCCGTAAGCCGTGTTGGTTCTGCCGCTCAGATTAAAGCGATGAAGCAGGTTGCAGGTTCTATTAAACTTGACCTTGCGCAGTATCGTGAAATGGCGGCGTTCTCGCAGTTCGCTTCTGACTTAGATGCGGCAACGCAAAAGCTTTTGGCTAAAGGCGCTCGTTTGACCGAACTCTTAAAGCAAAAGCAATACAACCCGCTTCCGGTTGAAGAAGAAGTTGTTTCTATTTTCTCCGGTGTTCGTGGCTACCTTGAAACCGTTGCGCAGAAAGACGTAACTCGGTTCGAGGCAGAAATGCTTGCCAAGATTAAAGAAGATGCTCCCGAGATTTTGGAAGCTATTCGTAAAGAGAAGAAGCTGTCAGAGGAAACCGAAGCAAAGCTTAAAGCTTTCTTGGAAAACTTTGTGCAAGCCTTTGAAAGTAATGCTTAAGGTTAAAGGGTAAGGAATGGCAAACCTAAAAGACCTTCGTGTTCGCATCAGTTCGGTTAAGTCGACTCGCAAGATAACCTCGGCGATGAAGATGGTTGCAGCCTCACGTTTGCGTCGGGCTCACGAAGCTTCCATTCGGTCCGAGACATATGCTCTGGCGATGAAGAAATGCTTGACCGGACTGGTAAAGAGCCTTAGTGAACGGCAGGAAGAATATTTTGTTTCCGGCCGGGGCGTTATTCGTCCGCCTAAGATGCTGGTCGGACACCAGCAGAACAATACGCATTTAATTATTGCGATGACCTCTGACAAAGGCCTTTGCGGAGCGTTCAATATGAACATCTGTAAAAGAGTTGCCGGTATGGTCTTGGCTCTTGAAAAAGAGGGCAAGCAAGCAAAGATTATGTGCGTTGGCAAAAAGGGCTATGAACTTTTGCGCCGGGATTTTCAAGAAATCATCATTTCTAAGTTTGAAGGCATCGGCAAAAAAGAAGTTGCTTACAGCGAAGCCGAAGAAGTTGCATTTAAAGCAATATCTTTGTTCGAAGCCGGCGAAGTAGACTCTTGTACGGTCGTCTTTAACCACTTCAAGTCTGCTATTAGTCAGGAAGTTCAGGTTGAAAAGCTTTATCCGTTGGATAATTTCTTGGAACACAATCCTTGGAAAGGCTTAACCGATATGGACTTTTTAACTGCTTCGGAAACCGGAGCCGTTGACAAAGACGATTGGGAACTTGGCGATATTATGATTAAAGGTGAAGAAAGCGTCATGAATTTGGAAATTGACGATACTTCTTCCCAGTATAAGGTCAAAGCCGAAGATACCCACTCTGGCAGAGGAGCCGGTTCATGGGCGCCTGCCGGTATTTCGACTCGTAAGAAAGAATCTCGCAAGATGTCTATTCCCGCAAACTTGGCGGGATTAAAGCCTCCAGCGGAAGATTTGGAAGCTTTAAAGGCTAAGTACGGACCATATCTGTATGATTTCGAGCCTTCTGACGTTTTTATTTTGGAAAGGATTATTCCTCGTTTCATCGTGGATACGATTTTCCGTACTTTAGTTGAATCGATTGCTTCGGAGAATGGAGCTCGCATGACTTCTATGGACAATGCGACTCGCAATGCTGGCGAAATGATAGATTCGTTGACGCTGTTATACAACCGCACCCGTCAAGGTCTTATTACCACCGAGTTGGTAGAGATTATTTCGGGCGCAGAATCAGTATAGTTTTATAAAGAGTAGGAGTTTTTACTCATGGCTAAAAATAGTGTTGGAACCATTACTCAGGTAACCGGAGCGGTAGTTGACGTCCGCTTTGAAGCCGAAGACGATTTGCCGGAGATTTTGAACGCTCTGGAAACAGAAAATAATGGTAAGAAGTTAATTTTGGAAGTAGAGCAGCATTTAGGCGAAAATACCGTTCGCTGTATTGCGATGGACTCCACCGACGGCTTGACCAGAGGACAGGAAGTAAAAGATACCGGCGCTCCGATTATGGTTCCGGTTGGTCCGGAAACTCTTGGCCGTATTATGAACGTTGTCGGTGAACCGGTTGACGAACGTGGTCCGATTAAAACCAAGATGCATTCTTCCATTCACCATGAAGCTCCTAAGTTTGTTGATCAAGCTACGGAAACGGAAGTTTTGGTAACCGGTATTAAAGTTATTGACCTTATCGAACCGTATTGTAAGGGTGGTAAAACCGGTCTGTTCGGTGGTGCCGGTGTTGGTAAGACCGTTATTATTATGGAACTCATCAACAACATTGCTAAAGGCCATGGTGGCTATTCCGTATTTGCCGGTGTTGGTGAACGTACCCGTGAAGGAAACGACCTTTACCATGAAATGATGGAATCCGGCGTTATCAATCCGGACGGAGACAACTCCAAAGCCGCACTTGTTTACGGTCAGATGAACGAACCTCCCGGAGCTCGTGCCCGTGTTGCTTTGACCGGCCTTACCCTTGCGGAATATTTCCGTGATCAGGAAGGTCAGGACGTTTTGTTGTTCATTGATAACATCTTCCGCTTTACGCAGGCCGGTTCCGAAGTTTCTGCTTTGCTTGGCCGTATGCCTTCTGCGGTTGGTTATCAGCCGACTTTGGGTACGGACATGGGTTCCATGCAGGAACGCATTACGTCCACCAAGAAGGGTTCTATTACTTCTGTTCAGGCGGTATATGTTCCGGCTGACGACTTGACTGACCCTGCTCCGGCTACGACCTTTGCTCACTTAGACGCCACCACGGTTTTGAACCGTTCAATTGCCGAACTTGGTATTTATCCTGCGGTTGACCCGCTTGACTCTACCAGCCGCATTTTGACGCCGGAAATCGTTGGTGAAGAGCATTATAGAGTTGCTCGTGAAGTTCAAAGGATTTTGCAGACATACAAATCTTTGCAAGACATCATTGCGATTTTGGGTATGGACGAGCTTTCCGAAGAAGACAAGCTTACGGTTGCCAGAGCGCGTAAGATTCAGCGTTTCTTATCTCAGCCGTTCCATGTTGCGGAAGTCTTTACCGGCGCTCCCGGCCGCTATGTTGAACTTGCGGATACAATAAAAGGCTTTAAAGGCATTATTGAAGGTAAGTACGACCATCTGCCGGAACAGGCATTCTATATGGTTGGTACCATTGAAGAAGCCGAAGAAAAAGCCAAGAAGATAGAAGCAGAAAACGCTTAAGATAAAGATAGGTGAATCCGTATGAGTGATAAAATAACCATAAGGCTGATTACTCCCGAGAAGCAATTGTTTACCAAGGAGATAGATTCTGCGGTTCTTCCGGGGCATAAGGGAGCTTTTTCGGTTCTGCCGAAAAGGGCGCCGTTAGTTGCTCAGTTAGTTCCGGGGATTTTACTTATGCGTACCGGCAGTGGTGAAGAAGGTTATTTTATTACCAGCGGTATCGCCGAAGTAAGCGACAATAACTGTAACGTCTTGGTTGAAACTGCGATTGCCAAGGATAAGGTAAATCAAGAAGCCTTAGCCACTAAGTTGCAGGAATTAAAAGACGCAGCGGCCCAGCAAGAAGCCGGTTTAATCAGTCTGGAACTTGAAGATCATATCGCATTTATTGAAATGATACTTGCTGAAGTTGCCAAAGACAAAGATTAAGCGTTTATATAAAAGACCATAAAAAAGGGAGCCTTTACGGTTCCCTTTTTTGTTAACTAAGCTGTTTTTAGTAGTAAGGAATATCGAAAAAAGTTTTTAAAAGGCTTACCCGTTCCTTTAAGTTATGCAGTTCTTAAAAGAACGGGCTTGCCGTATAAGCTTAGTCTTTTTGATTACCCTTCAAGCTTTTTAATAAATCCGCAGCGGAAGGAGAAAGTGGCTTAAAGTTTCCGGAACGATTAGCGGCTTTCTTTTCCTCTTTCGTTGCGATTGTAATTCTTCCGGGTTGAGCGTCTGCACTATGTACAGCGTTTAAAGCTCCGCTTGCACCGGAATTAACGTCAAACTTGTCAAGAGTACCGATTTTCTTCAACGCTTCCTGTAAAATCATGGTCTTATCCATTTCACCGGTTGCGTTATTGATAACGTTATCGACCTCGGCTTTGTACACTTCCATATAAAGCTTAAGGTTTTCCAACTTCTCGGCACGTTCTGCGTCAGAAAGGGTTTTGTCGGCAACGATATTATCGTACAGAATGGTATTAACACCGGAGAGCCAAGAATATTTGTTTTTCAAAGCTCTGGTTTTACCTTCTTTATCAGACAAGTCATAAACCGTATTTTCTGTGGCTTTAACCGTATGGGAAGTTTCCTGTATAGCCTCAACAATCACCGCATCATCCTGATTTTTGATTTCAGGATTAACGCTAGCTACCG
Organism: Alphaproteobacteria bacterium; assembly: GCA_017507765.1. Taxonomy (GTDB): domain Bacteria; phylum Pseudomonadota; class Alphaproteobacteria; order CACZRW01; family CACZRW01; genus RGIG5556. The sequence goes on from JAFWAG010000026.1 coordinate 13,947, forward strand.
GAGAGATAATAACAGGTTCAGCCTCCGGAACGTCTGTGCCGACCGGAATTACCGTACTTTGTACGCCTCTCAAGGCAGCGATTTTAGCCGCTGTATCTTCCGCTTCCGGAGCAGGTTTCTGTGCCGGCTTATCAGCTACAGTTTCCGTTTTGCCGGAAGGCTTTTCGGCTTTATTGGCAGCGGCTTTCTTTACCTGTTCTTCGTATTCGGCAATCGCCTTATTCAAAGCCTTGATTTCGTCCTTAGAACCGTTAACGGTGAAAGGAATCTTGACTGAATCTGCTTCTTCAACAAAGCGGACAAAGTCAGGGATATTTTTCATCGCCGCTTTGGTAGAGATGTAGAAAGGAGTAACTTTTCCGTCAATGGTATTGCGGACAAGTTCCTTTGTCTGCCGTTTATTCGGAATGTAGTCAATCGTCTGACTGGCCTTTTTAGCTTCTTCCGGATTTACTTCCGGCTTTTTCGGCTGATACAGATAAGTCATGACATCTATTTTCGGACTTACGATACCGGCAGGTATCATATCTGTTTTATCAGCGGCATTAACTTCTCCGTTCTTCAGCATTTCTGCCATTTCAGGATTGATGCTTGCCGCCGGAGCGATAACGACTGGTTCAGCATTGATGTCGGCAGGTTTTACTTCGGTTTGCCGTTTCATAAACGCCGCAACTTTAGCTTCGGTCTCTTCGGACATAGAGGTTGTAGGCTCTACAGCTCCAATCTTTTGAGCCGGCTTACCTTTTTTGCCTTCCGTTTCGTTCTCGTCCTTTTTCTGAGTTTGTGCCTGAGCCTGAGCCCGTTTTGCGGCTTCTTCCTCTTTGTATTTAGCAATCGCTTCGTTCAAAGCTTTGGTATCGCCAAAGACAGAGAAAGGAACCTTCATCGAAGAAGCATCTTCTTCAAAGCGGACGAACTCTGCAATATTGCTCATCGCTGCTTCGGCAGAGATATAGAAAGGAGCAATTTTGCCGGCAACGGTATCCTGAACAAGCTTTCTGGTCTGCCGTTCATTGGGAACATAGTCCAAGACCTTAGGACCTGGCTTACTACCGGTTTCTTCTTGCGTCTTTTGTGCTTCTTCTTCCCGTCTTTTTGCAAACAGTTCAGCTTTTTGCTTTTGAACATTTGCTTTTTCATCAACCAAAGCCTGTTCTTTTTCCGGACTTACGGAACCAAGAGAACTTTCTCTTGCCTGAACTTTTTTGTTGATAAGCAGTTTAAAGGCAGCAAAAGCGTCTTCAAAATCTTTTCCGCTGTCTCGATTAGCTTCGACATAGTCATAGAAAGCCTTTTGCGCTTCATCACGCTCTTTTTCCGCTTTTGCCAACTCTTCGGCATCGACTTCGCTTTCTATTGCCGCAGATTGTAATACGGCAAAAGCCACCGCCTTTTCGGCATAATCTATGGAAAGGTCATCATGTTGACGATAAATATCAAACAAATCATTCAATTCTTTTTCCAAAGTCTTGAATTCATCGGCGTTTTCTATTTCAGAGATAGATATATCGACTCTTTCTATATCATCAATAATGCTTTCAGTTTCTTGTTCAATTCGGTTGTTAAAGTTTGTAAACAAGAGATTTTCTTCAGCATCTTTGGCGGCAAGAGTTGCTATCTTATCAGCCTCAATAGCTTTTTCCCGCAAAGCTCTTTCAGCGGCGATTTCTTCTGCCGTTTGAGCTTTTTCAATTTCTTCTGCTTTTGTATCAACTAACTGTTTGAAGGATACAAATGCTTGCTCAAACGCTTTGCCGTGGTCACGATTGTCTTCAATAAAAGCATAGAAATTGCTTTGAGCTTCATAGAACTCTTTTTCCGCCTTTGCCAATTCTTCGGCATCAGCTTCGTTAGTTATCGCCAAACCAAGCAAACCTGCATAAGCTGTCGCTTTTTCTGCATAGGAATTGGAGAGAGTATCGTGAAGTTCAAAAATAATATCTTGTTCTGCTACGGCTTTTTCAAAGTTTTTATATTCTTCCGAGTTTTCTATTTCCTCTTTGGAGATATTCAAGGTTTGAATTGTTTCACCAAGCGCAAGAAGTTCTTCTTTGATTGCATATTCCCAAGTTTCGCCCAAGTTATTTTCCTTGGCGTCTTTAGTTGCAATTTCCGCAATGCTTAAGATATCGGCATATTTTTCGCGCGAAGCTTTTTCTGCCGCATTTTGTTCGGCTTTTTTCTGAGCAGCCAATAACTTAGCGGCTTCATCGTCCATCTTCTTTTCAAGATTTTCAAGTCTGATAAGAGCGGATTTAATTTCGGCAAGTTCATCATCATTAGCCGGAAGCTGACTTTCCAAGTCCATGATAGCGGCGTCTAAATCATTCAAATCGTCGGCCAGCTCTCTTTCCGCTTGAGTGTTCAGCGGATTAACCCAGTTTTCGGATTCCCGCAAAGCTTTCTGGATTTCTTCGGCATCTACGGAAGGAGTTTCCTCCTCAAACTCAGCCGGTTCCAAATCTTGCGGAGCCAAGTCATCAGGACCCAAAACATCTTCAAGGTCTTCAATTTCTTCCCAATGTTTTATGGCAAAATCGCTCCAATCTTCCCAGGCTTTATCTAAAGCTTCTTCGGCTTTGGCGATATCTTCCGGCTTTACGGTGTTGGTTCCGTTCTTTAAGTCTTCCACAAGCCGTTCTTTAAGTGTAGCTACATTTTCAGCCCGAGCCGCAATGATTTCTACCAACATATCATTGTCATCACGCAGGTATTCTTGGCTAAGGAACAACTTATGTGCCTGTACATCAAGACCTGCATCGGCAAAGGCCTGCGTAGTTTCATTGTCCAAAGCAACCAAAGGATCCAGAAGTTTGGTATTGGCGGCTTCTTGGGCCATATCAGCAATCTTTCTTGCTTCCAAAGCTTCTTCTTCGGCTTTCTGCAAAGCGGCTTTTTGAGCTTCGTCTTCGGCAGTGTTTTCTCCCGACCGGCGGCTTTTTTCTTCTTGAATAAAGGCACGGTATGCATCAAGCTTTCTGTTGAATTCATCGGTGTAAACCTGACTGCGCATTTCCGGAGCCATTTTTATCTTCATGGAAATGCCGTCCAGTTCCAGAGCCGCTGCTGCCATAAGCCAATCTTGAATAGCTTCTGCGCTCATATCAAAGAGGTTAACAGTAGTAACCTTGTCTTCGTCATGGAACTTTTTCAAGCAAGTCAGAGCCGTATTTATTCCTTTCGGGTCATAGTTGAAACGAGCATCTGTTCCATGGTCGATAAGGAATTGACCGTCTTCTGCGCCTTCAAAGAATACTTGAGTGCGTCCGCCGGCAATATCCGGAGACGGGTCAATACGGGCTATTTTTGTCGGTTGAACGGTTGCATCAAAGGAAAAGGGATAAGCACGGGTTATGCCTTTGCTTTCTTCGATTTCCCAAGCACGGATAAAGTGCGCCCAAGTTCCTTCCTGCATACGGTTTTTATATCTTTCGTCTTCTTCCTCTGCGACATAAACCCGTCTGGTGGCCTTCATTTCATCGGCAAATTCAGAATTGAAGACGTCTTCTACTAAATAATTTTCCATTTCATAAGAAGTGGAATATTTTGCATTCATCTCTTCCAAAGCAATATTTGCCGCGGCGTAGATAGAAATACGATGATTGTTTTCATCTAAATCCACCAAAGTATAATACGGAGCAAAATCAAAATCCGGATTGGCATATACCTCTGCTAAGGTATCCAAAAACTTTTCTCGGTCTTCTTCACTGACAAAATTAAGGGCAGTGTCAGTTAAACGCTGGATAAGTTCCTGTTTTTCTTCGTCAGAAGTGTAATCATAGAAATACCCTGTCAAAAGCTGTGCTTCACATTCATTTTCCGCCATTTCTTCATTGGCATTATCCGGCAATACATAGGAAGCATATACCGCAGCTAACATGGCTTCTTTAATCCTGTAATCGTCAGGATTTAAACCCATTTTCAACAAAGCGTGTTCTTTAAAATTAAACCAAGAATAAACATTCTGCTTCATTTCTGACATTTTATAGTCCCTTCATCAGTAGGCATTTTAACGAGAAAAACTAACCTTCCCGCATATTTTGAAAAATAATAGCACAAAAAATTGCCAAAAACAATAACCCATTTATCCAAAAGCGGCAATTTTTTATATTTTGTGTTTAAAAGTCCAAGCTTTCTCCCATTTTTAACGATAGTTATTATTAAAGCGTTCGGTAATGATTTTGCCGTAATCATTTCCTTTAGCATTATTTCTTGCCTTCATTTCGTTAAACTCTGCGATAGTTATTTTCCGTCCGCGGATATCTTCGCCCAGAGTTTTCACAAGGATTTCTGAAACTTTGCTATCCATCAAATCAGGAAGTTCTGCCGTCGGCACGTTATAAAGGTCGCCGTTTTCCGCTATTTCATTAGCGGCAGCCATATAAGCCAAGAGCAATCCTCGTTTTGCTTCTTCCGGCATATCACTGGATTTAATATTGGTAATATCTTCCTTATTTTTCTCATACAGAGTGAGAACGGCGTCTTTTTTCATCGCTTCATGTTCTTCCATGAACATACTCATCGAGAAAAGCGTATCTTTTTGCAAAGCTTTGACGCAGGTATCAAGGCTGAATCCGGATATTTTACCTTCGTTTATTTCTTTGATGATGTCTTCCGACACGCCTTTTTCCGCCAAAGCATCAGTTAAGGCTTTGGGGTCGGCGGCGTAGTCTTCAAAGAACTTCACAACTCCGGCTTTATAGTCCTCAGCGGTAGAATTAAACAAGTTTTGCAACTTATCTTTTTCTTCGCCTTCCGGAAAGTCTTCCAGTTTCTTTTCTACACCTTCTGCGAATAAGGAGAGTACAAACATACCATCGTAAATATCATAAGCAGAGGCCGATAGGTCACTGGTCGTAACCAATTCACCGGTGGTTGCAGTATCTGCGCTTAAGTCAAATACAAGGCTTCCATAACAATCACGGAAGAAAAGAGCCACATATTGTTCTTCTGATAAATCGCCTTTCCGCATTCTTTGTACGGATTTTATTGCGTTTATATACGCTTTTGGCAATTCCTCTTCTTTGTAATCTTCCAAAAGACTTCTCATCTGGTCTACGGTATCGGCATATGCCGCAATTTCCGGCTGTTCAAACAGTTTTTCCAGATATTCTTTCTGATTATCCAGATATTGTTGATATTCTTCGGTTTGAGATTCTTTGGGAATCTGAACGTTGGGAATATCTTTTTCGGTTTTTAAGTCTTTTTTATCGGCGTGCAAAGCCATAACGGTAAGCTGTAACAAAGCTTCCGGTTCAATGGTTTGATGCGTAAACTCATTTCTTAACAGCTCTTTTTTGCTTTCGGAAACCGAAGATTTTTGGAAAGCTTTTTCCAGAATCTCCAACCCTTCCTGATAGTTTTTATAAGCTTCTTCGGTCAAGTTTGCCGGATCTAAAGACGCCAATCCCAACACTTTATGGTCTTCGCTTGTCATTTCTCCGTCTTGAATCCGCTGTACCGTTTTCCGGAAGTCTTCTTCTCCGCCTCCGGCTTTGATAATTTCGTCTTTAAGCAGAGTAAAATTACGGATATCCGGCATTTTGTCGGTCAAAGCGGTCAAAGCTTCATCGAACGTTTCCGCATCTTTTTCCAAATCGGCAAGGAAAGTTTCCCGCTTTTCGCCATAGGTGGATATTTCCGCCTTATTATAAATAAACTCAAAGCCATAATTGTATTCTTCTTTGGTTTTTTCTTTCAGCTCGTCAATATCCTTCGGCTTTTTGTTTTCGTGCGCATAGCGGGGAGAATTAGCTTTAAAGTCCGCCATATAATTGGGATTTTTCCGCCGATATTCTTCCAATACCTGCTCCACCGCCGCTTTCTGTTCGGCCGAAAGAGTAATTTTATCTTTGTCATTAGGCTCAACGGTTATACCGTGCATAGCCGCCGCCATTGCCGCCATGTACAAGAAGTCCTGACTGGAGGTAAAGACCGTAACTTTAGTGTTACCTTCCTGTTGCTGTAAAAGCATTGCCGTCATAAAAGCTCCGAACGGAGGCATGGCTCCTTTCCCTTCACGGTACAGGGTTTCCACGGAATCTTTCGTAAAGTTCATGGTATATCCGGCAATTTCACAGCTGACGAAATATAAGCCTTTTTCTTTTATGACTTGAATGTTTTGCGGCGCTTGATAAGTGTACTTTTGCGGATTTATTTTATTATCTTCGGTTTCTGCAAATCCGAACGCACCTTTTTTCAAATGAGGCAAATCTTCAAGCGGAGTTTCGTTAACAAAGTCCGCAATATCTTGCAAAATTGCTGCAACTTGGTTGGCTTCTTCCTCGGTTGTCCGTGAAGCATTTTTTAAGAAGAAGTGGCTTGGCAATTCTTCCGCATCAATTTTAAGAACTCCGTTTTCATCGGGTTTGTTGTGCAAATCCTCTATCTGCGAAAGAATGGTTAAAAGTTCCGCTTCTTTTGCGGGGCTATAGTAAGCACCTTGGATATATTCCTCTCCCTTCAAAGCCCAAATAAGGCGGTCGGAAAGGTTGTCCAAGTTAATAAGGGTAATGGTATCGTTCCGGTTTTCCGGATTTAAAGCGGCTTCGGCGATATACTTTTTAATAGCCAAAGCTACGGGCTGATCTTCCGGCAGACCTTCACTGACAAACTTATTTTGAATCCGAACATTCAAAGCGTCCCATTTATCCAAATCTTTTAAAGACTTGCTGATAAAGCCGTTTAAGTTTGAAAGGCTTTTGTTCGGGTCATCAGACCAAGTTTCAAACTTTAACGAAGCTTCCTGAGTAAACGGAATCAGCTTTTCCAAAGAAGCATCTTTATTCTTAGCACGGAAGTCGTTTGCGGCGTCCCATATGGCAACACAGGAAACATACGGAGGATTCAAAGAAAGTATCCGTCTGATTTCCAACAACCGGCTATCCAAAACAAAGTTTCCTGAACCGGCAGGATATTCGATTAAGCCAAACTCTTTATCCGGCAATTCCAAATCGTTTAAAACTTCCGGATGCTCGTTCAAAAAGCGTTCCGCCGGTATGGCAAACAGATTCCGGTTGAAAGAAGTGGAATACTTTGTCAAGCGATATACGGCCTGCGCTCTGTCTTTGGCATCAATGGACTTATCCAAAGCAACTTGCTGTAACAAAGCCAAAGGAGTTTTCTGTTCCGGCAATCCGGCATTAAAAGCCGAAGCGGCGATATACAGGTCATCAATCTTATCAAAGTCAAAGTTCTTGCGGTCGATAGAGGATTTAACTTCCGCAAACAAAGCATCATAGTTTTTGCTGTATTCGGAAACGGCATCATAAGTTTGATAGTGGTTTTTGTATGCGGTACGCAAACTGCGGGCAAACACTTCCGGCAGCTGCTTTTTAAAAGCATCTTCAAAGCTGTCATAGACGATTTTTTCTGCTTCGGCCGCTTTATCTCCGAATACGCTGTAATCTCTTTTCCCGATAATGCTGTCGATTAAAGTTTTGCCGTGTTTTTCAAATATAACGTTCAAAATATCGTCATGCAGGCTTAACGGCGCCATATCATAGGAATCTCTGTCATCGGGCAGAACCAATTCTTCCCCGATAAACTGTACAGACGAAGTATTACCGTTCTTTTTCTCTTCTTCGGTATATGTCCGCACTTTCCGTACGTTAATTCCGTACAGATTAACCATGTTTTGGGCAATTTCTAAGCCGAACTCTGGACGTTTTCTGCGGTTGCCGTTCCATAAGTGAGAAATATTCCCAAGCTTTTCCGGCATATCTTTGTATATGTCCTGTACGGAAGAAAGGATTTTTATCAAATCTTCTTGGGATAACTTGGCTTGTTCCAAAGAAAGGAAAGCTTCGGTATGCTTAAAGCCGTTTAAAGCCATTATTTTGGTGGTCATGTTATTGGATAGGTACGCAACCATATCGTCCAAATCAATAGAACCTGAATCATTTGTTCCACCAAGATAAGAAATCAAACCAACCATAGCCACACTCCTTTAATAGCAAGGGTTTTTTATAGATACACCAACCCCCTAAAAACAAACTTTCTCCAAGATAGCATAAAAAATTGCCAAAAAATAGCATTTTTTCATTTTAGCCTTATTCTTCTTTATTTTTTTAAAGATTATTGGTTAATTTTTGGTAAGTTTCCTTGACTTTTTGGTATGTGAAAGATTTATGACGAGGTAATTTTAGCCCTAATAGCGGGAAGAGTTTCCGACAATAAGCCGCCATATTTTTGCGGGCAGGTTACCGCCGTAAACTCTGGGCATCGGAGACTCGTCATCATTGCCGACCCAGACTCCGGCGACAATGTCATCGGAAAAGCCGACAAACCAAGCATCTCGGTTATTTTGACTGGTTCCGGTTTTCCCGTACACATCAAAAGATAAAGCCGCTTCCTGACCGGTTCCTTCTTCCACGACTTTGCGGAGTATATCTTTAATCTGTTCGGTTTTTTCTTTGTCGGCGATAGCTATTCCGCTACTGCTTACCCGTTCATAAAGGGTCGTTCCGTCTTTTGCGGTTATTTGGGATATTCCGTACGGGCGGACGGCGTGTCCGTTATCTGCCAACGCCGCATAAGCCGCCGTAAGTTTTAACAAAGACACTTCACAGCTTCCCAATATAGAAGCCGGAGTTAAAGGACACCTGCTGTCGGCAATTCCAAAGCGGCGGAAAAGCTTATGAACGGTTTTGATGCCAATATCATTTGCCAGAATTACCGGCACGGTATTCAACGAATGAATCAAAGCTTCTTCCAAAAAGATATGCCCGTAATATTTCCCGTTATCGTTTTTGGGAACCCAGCCGTTAATATTTACGGGTTTATCATGAATAACGTCTTCAGTGTTATATCCGTTTTCCAACGCCGCCAGATATACGAAAGGCTTTACGGTAGAAGCCGGCTGTCTTCTGGCCTGAGAAACTCGGTTGAACTGGCTTTTATTATAATCAATTCCGCCCATCATGGCCAAGACGGCTCCGTCATAGCCCATGACTACGGCAGCCCCTTCATTTACCTGCGGCCAAGAGTTGATACTGTCCTGCAAGGCTTTGGCGGCAACCTTTTGAATATCGGGACGGAAAGTTGTGTGTATATTTATATCTCGGTCAATTTCTCCCAGATAATCTTCGGCCTGAGCAATAATCCAGTCGGAAAAATACCGGTCATTGGAAAAGTTTTGCTTTTTGGTTGTTTCCGTATCGGCATTCACCAAAGCTTTTACGGCTTCGGCTCGGCTTATAAATCCGTTATCCGCCATTTTATCAAGAACTATTTTTGCTCTGGCTTTAGCTGCTTTGGGGTATTGAGCGGGATTATAGCGGGACGGAGCTTTTAAAATACCTGCCAGAACGGCGGCTTGATACAAAGTAAGCTCCTCTGCCGGACGGTTAAAATACCGTCTGGACGCCGCATCAATTCCGTAAGTTCCCGACCCAAGATAAACTCGGTTTAAATAAAGCGTCAGGATTTGTTCTTTGGTAAAGTTATATTCAAGCCATATTGCCAACAACATTTCCTGAATCTTTCTTTTGATGGTTTTATCAAAAGTAAGGAAAAGATTTTTTGCCACTTGCTGAGTAATCGTGCTTCCGCCTTGTACTCGTCTTCCGGCGGCAAGGTTAGTGTACAAGGCTCTGGCGATACCTATCGGGTCAATACCGGCGTGTTGGAAAAATCGGTGGTCTTCCGTTGCCAGAATTGCTTCTGGCACATATTCCGGTAAAGTTTCCAGATTTACGGGATTTCCGTACAAGTCGCCGTAAGTGGCGATAGTATCTCCGTTTTCGGCGATAATATTTACAATTGGCTTGCGGTAAGCCGCTTGAGCATTTTCCAAATCCGGCAATGTAAGTATGCACCACAAAACATATGCGCAAACCAAAAACAGCGCAACAAAGCCCAAGCTAAACAGTTTGAAAAGCAAGCCTTTAGCATACCACCACCGCCAGAAACGAACTATTTTTCCGGCGGGAGCTTTCTTTGCTCGGCTATTCTTTTTCTTAGCGGTTTTTTTGGTTTTACTCATAAAGCCTTAGGGTCTCTTTCATCTCTGAACGGGCGGGACAATAGGGCATTTATCATGTCATCAACATCGGCATCTTTATTTAAGATTGCGTCCATAGCTTGACATATAGGCATTTCGATACCGATTTTCTTTGCCAAATCCGTAACGGCTTGGGAAGTAAATACACCTTCGGCAATAGAGCGTTTACCGGCAACGATTTCTTTTAATTTTTTGCCTTTGCCGAGTTCAACTCCGACGGTGTAATTGCGGGATTGCAGACTGTTTGCGGTTAAGAGTAAATCACCGATACCGCTCATACCCATCAAGGTTTCTTCTTTGCCACCCAAAGCTTTTGCCAAGCGGACAATTTCTGCCAACCCACGTGTAATCAAAGCTGCTCTGGTATTATCTCCAAGCTCTTTTCCTTCTACAATACCGGCGGCGATAGCCATAACGTTTTTGACCGCTCCGCCGACCTGAGAACCGGTTACATCAGCCGAATAATAAGGACGGAAAGTTTTGGTACCAAAGCTTACAACTAACTTTCTTCCGACATCGGGATTAGTGCAGGCGATAGTAACCGAGGTGGGAAGACCTTTGGCTGCTTCTCCGGCGAATGTCGGACCGGAAAGAACGGCAACCACGGCATCGGGCAGTTCCTGACTTACCACTTCGCTCATCAAAGCTCCGGTTTTTTGCTCAATTCCTTTCGAGCATATAAGCAAAGGCAATCCTGCTCTCCACAGCGGAGCCATTTGTTTGCATATATCACGGACAAACTGCGCCGGTACCACCATGACTACGGCATCGACATCTTTTATAACCTCTGCCAAATCGGAAGAAACAAAAACATCGTCTGTAAACTTCACTTCGGGAAGGAAGATAGAGTTTTCATGGTTATTGGTAATATCATCAATAACGTCCTGTTCCCGCGCCCAAAGTTTAACTTCATTATGGTTGCGCTGTAAAATTACGGCCAAAGCTGTACCCCATGCTCCGGATCCGATAACTGCAAACTTTTTCATTTCTGTTTTCCTGTTCTGCTGATTAGAGATATAAATATTTTACCTTATTTAAACTTGTTCTTCGGCTTCGTAAAGAGGCCATCTGGGTCTCGGCCGGAAATCCAGAGCATCAACAAGTCCGAGTTTAAGTCTTTCCAGTCCTGCGCCGGCAATCATAGCGGCGTTATCCGTACACAGATTTAAAGGCGGCGCACTGAAAGTCATTTCGTTTTCTTCTGCCAATTCTTGTAACATCGTGCGAATGGCTTTATTAGCGGCGACTCCGCCGGCGACAACTATATCGTTTGCCTCCGGATAATCCTCTTTAAATATGGCAATTGCTTTAGTCATGCGGTCTTTCATGACGTCAACGACTGCAAGCTGAAAAGCGGCGGAAATATCGGCTTTATCCGTATCGGTTAACTCTTCACTCAAGCTTTCAATAGCATGGCGTACTGCGGTTTTAAGGCCGGAGAAGGAAAAATCACAATTTGGTTTTCCTTTTAACGGTCTGGGAAGTTTAAAGCGGGCAGGATTACCGTTTTGGGCGGCCTTTTCCACCAACGGCCCGCCCGGATAGCCAAGGTGGAGCATCTTTGCGACTTTATCAAAAGCTTCTCCGGCGGCATCATCAATAGTCCCGCCTAATTTTTTATAATCTCCGACTCCCCGCACTTCCAAAATCTGGCAATGACCTCCGGAAGTAAGCAAAAGCAAAAACGGAAACTGCACCGGAGCCACCAAGCGAACCGCCAAGGCATGACCTTCCAAATGATTCACGGCAATAAAGGGAATATTATTCACGGCGGCGATAGCTTTTGCCGTCATGACTCCGACAATGACTCCGCCGATAAGCCCCGGTCCCGCAGCAGCGGCAACGGCGTTTATATCCTTAAAAGATATTCCGGCTTTATCCAAAGCTTCGGTAACTATGGTATCGATTTTTTCCAAATGGGCTCGAGCGGCGATTTCTGGTACAACTCCGCCGAACTTTTTATGTTCTTCCAGCTGTGTCCATACGACCGAAGATAAAATCTCTTTATCTTCGTTAATTACCGCCGCAGCGGTTTCATCACAACTTGATTCGATTCCTAAAATATACATTTTTCTAACTTTCTTTATTTGCGATTATGATAGGATATAGTAAAATTAACAATTATTTTAAACGGAGAAATTGCATGAAAGAAAATCTTGCGGCGAAAGAGAAAGCGGAAAAGCTTGAAAACCCTAAGCAAAAGCCCCGCATAACGTTAAAAAAGCACAGTGTATTTTTTTTGCTTTTCTTGGGTATTGTAATTATCGCCTTTGCAACTGCTCCGTATTATTATCCGGACACTTTTTCTTCGGCATCGGATAAAATCACGGCTGCGCTTATGGGCAATCCGCAGACAGAGACGGAAGCCACCGAAGATACAGAGCCTGTTGCCGAAGAAGCTTCCGTCCCTCCGCAACATATTTCTGCGATTTACGAGCGTTTAAATGCTTTGGAAGCAGAACCTAAACCTCTGCCCGAAGACCTTAACTCTCGGATAGAAGCTTTGGAAGCAAAAGTTCTGGCGGCATCTTTGGAAAACATTACTCTTTTGCAAAATCAAATCAAAGACTTAAGCGATAAGGTGAAAGTCCTTTCTGCCGGAAATGAACAGACAAGCGTTGTGGTTTTAAGCCTTCTGCGCTTAAAAGATGCGGCATTATCAGGTCAGCCCTTTGGCAAGGAATTACAAGCCGTTGAAGCCATGATTCCCGACAACCCCGCTATTTTAACAAAGCTTAAAGGCATTGCTCCTTTTGTCGGTGGTATAAATACCGAGGCTTCGCTCCGCCATGATTTTGCGGAAAAAGTAAAGCTGGCCTTCCAAACCGTCAAAAGTCAGCAGGAAAACAGCTGGACTGATGATTTTGCGGACAAATTGAAAGGCTTGATAATCATAAGGAAAGTATCCGGAGATGTTTCCGGTATCTCTCCGGATTTAATCATTGCCAAAGCGGAAAAACTGGTATCCGAAGATAAGTTTAAAGAAGCAAGTGCCGAGCTTTTAAATCTGCCGGAAAACTTTTTACTGGTTTTCAAACCGTGGCAGGAAAAAGTGTATATTAGGGAGAGGATTACAAAAATCTTGAACGACGTTATCCGTGAAGTTTTATTACCGCTTCCTGCTCCGTCAGCGATTTCCGCTCCCGCATCTGAGCCGGCTCCCGCATCTGAGCCAGCTCCTGCATCTGAACCCGCACCGGCACCGGAGGCTGCTTCGGAACCTGCGCCGTCTTCTGATATCACTCCGGCGGTTGAAGCTCCGTCGGCCGCTTTATAGGAATAGCCATGATAAGAGTTTTATTATATTCACTTGCCGCGGTAATCGTTGTTTTAGGAGCTTCTTGGCTTTCCGCTAACACCGGTACGGTAGAAATTACTTGGCTTGGTTATCAGATATCTACAACCCTGACATTTTTATTTTTGCTGGCGGTTTTATTCCTTGTCCTTTTGCGTATTATTTTTCTGCCGTTTAATTTTGTCTCGTTCTTATGCCGCCGCCGTAAATCCACCCAAGATAAGGCACGGCAAAATCTTTTGGTTGCGGTTTTAGCGGCAGCTTCTGCGGGCGATGAAGGAAAGTACAAAGCTTTACAAAGAAAGGTTAACCGCCTTTATGCCAAAGACGACATTCTGCGCCCCTTGTTACTTTTGAACATCACTTCCGGCGAAGATAGAATTGCGCTTTTAAACGATTTATCGTCGGACAATGCTACCGAGCTTGCCGGCTTAAAAGGTCGTATTGACGAAGCCGTTTCTTCCGGTAAGAAGTCTTTGGCTTTGGAATTGTATCGGCAGGCTTTTGACCGTTTTCCGAAAGTGGAATGGATACCCGAACCTTTACTGGAACTGGAAGCATTTTTCCAAAAATGGGACGATGTTGTTTCCACGGCAGAAGCTGCATATAAGCGTGGTACGATAAGCAAAAAGCGTTTCCTTGCCGTAAAGTCTTCGGCCTTACTGGAAAAAGGACTCTCTGACGGGAATAAGAACTTGATTTATCAAGCCGCCAAAGCTGACCGAACCAATTCTGCCGCTCAGATAAACGCCGCTGTTTGTTACGCCAACCAAGGCAACTACTCCAAAGCCTTATCTGTACTTTTGGCGATATGGAAGCAGAAACCTTCTTTGGCTTTATACGATGCCGTAGCTTTAATCACGCCGAAAGACTCGGCCTATAAAAGAGTAAAAATCGTTGAAAAAATGGCACGCATGATAAAAAGCAATCCACTTTCTGATTTGATTCTTGCTGATGCGTATGCCAAAGCGTCTTTATGGGGACAAGCGAAGTTTTCGGCGGAAAAATATTTGCACCTTTATCCTCATGCGCCCAGAGCAATTAAAGTAATTGCCGAAGCGGAAACTGCGGAAAATCCGAACAGTGAAACCGCCAAAAGGTGGCAGGAGCTGTCGGCAGAGACTCCGGCGATAAAAATATGGCAATGTACTTCTTGTCATAACCGATTTAACGAATGGCATAGCATTTGTTCTGCTTGCGCTAATTTTGCAACTGTGTATCCTGATGACGAAAGAAATAAAGAGGTTGCAGAATGAAGTATCGTAAGTTTTTGTTGGGTACGATTATTATATTTGGATTTTTATCTTTTATTGCTCCGGCCAAAGCGGACAGTGCTAAACGTGAAAAATGTTATAACAGTTCTTTGGAAGAAGCGGTTCATATGCGGGCGATTCAAAGCCGTCTTATGGTTGCCGCTCTAAGCTGTGAAGGAGCCAAAGCCCGTTATAATTCTTTTGCGATAAAGTTTAAAACGCATCTTGCGGACAACGGCAAAGTTTTGAATTCATATTTTAAGTGCATGGCGGGGAAAAAGAGCCGGCATCATATGGATAAAATGATAACCAGCATTGCCAACATAGCCGCCAACATGAACAGTGATGACCACGAAAGTTTTTGCGAAGAAGCGGACGAGATTTTCACGGCTTTGGAAGACATTGACACCGAAGAGTTTGGCGAAGTCTGTTCCAAGCACGCTTTTTTAAATGCGTCCATTTTGCAAAAGTAAGTTAAAGCATAAGCCATAAAAAAAGCGCCCCGATTTCAGAGGCGCTTTTCTTGTTTTAAGTAACAGGCTTACTTTTCCAAAGCATGAACACCGGGAAGAGTTTTTCCTTCCAGCCATTCAAGGAAAGCGCCGCCGGCCGCAGAGATATAAGATATATCTTTTTCGACTCCGGATTTATTCAAAGCGCTTACCGTATCACCGCCGCCGGCAACACTTAAAAGCTTTCCTTCTTTGGTCAGCTTTGCTACGGCATCGGCAATGGCAAAAGTAGCTTTTTCAAAAGGCTTGTTTTCAAAAGCACCCACCGGACCGTTCCAAATTAAGGTACGGCAATTTTCCAGTTTTTTAATGACTTCTTTGGTGCTTTCAGGACCAATATCCAAAATCATATCTTCAGCCGGAACCGCAGATACTTCTTTGGCATTTGCTCCGTCTTCAAGATTCTTTGCGACCACGAAATCAGAAGGCAGAACAATATCGCAGCCGATTTCTTCGGCCTTTGCCATAATTGCTCGAGCATTATCCGCCATTTCTCTTTCGCACAAAGAATTGCCTATTTCTACGCCTTTGGCATAAAGGAAAGTATTTGCCATTCCTCCGCCGATAATCAAAACATTTACTTTGGTTATCAGGTTGCCCAAAAGGTCAAGTTTAGTAGAAACTTTTGCCCCGCCTACGATTGCGGCAACAGGACGTTCCGGCGTACTCAAAGCTTTATTTAAAGCTTCCAGTTCTTCCTGCATCAAACGGCCTGCGGCGTTCGGCAGAAGTTTAGCCGCTCCTTCGGTCGAAGCGTGAGCGCGATGAGCCGTAGAGAAAGCGTCGTTGACATAGATATCAGCATTCTTTGCCAGCTCTTTGGCAAAATCAGCATCGTTATCTTCTTCCTGCGCATAAAAGCGGAGGTTTTCAAGCAAAAGAACTTCACCGTCTTTCATCTTGGCAACTTCGTCTGCAACTTTTTCGCCAATGCAGTCATCAACAAAAGCCAAAGGAATATCTTTGCCCAAAGCTTTTCCCAAATCATCAAAAACGATTTTCAAGGACATTTCCGGAACTTTCTTTCCGTCCGGCCGTCCGAAATGGGATACGACAATCACCCGTGCGCCTTTTTCCGCCAATTCTTTTATGGTCGGAGCAACACGGTCAATTCTGGTTGTATCGGTAACTACGCCGTTTTTCGCCGGTACGTTTAAGTCCGCACGCAACAGCACTCTTTTACCTTTGAAATCATAGTCATCAAGAGTTTTAAAGTTATTCATTTTATTCTCCGTAAGAAACGAAAAAAAGCGGCCTTTCCATCAGAAAAGACCGCTTTTCTCCAATCTGTATTAAAGGAACTTGCCCATAGCTGCGGCGGTGTCGCCCATACGGCAAGAGAAGCCCCATTCATTGTCATACCAAGACAGAATACGCAGGAAGTTTCCTTCGATTACTTTGGTCTGGGAAACATCGAACGTAGAGCTTACGGAAGTATGGTTAAAGTCCGTAGAAACTAACGGTTCTTTGTTAACTGCCAAGATGCCTTTCAGCTTACCGTTGGCATATTCTTCCATAGCGGCATTTACTTCTTCCGGAGTTACGTCTTTTTTCATAACGCATTTAAGGTCAACGATAGAGACGTTCGGTGTCGGTACACGGATAGCAACGCCGTCCAGCTTTCCTTTTAATTCCGGCATAACCAAGCCTACAGCTTTTGCCGCACCAGTAGAAGTCGGAATGGAAGAAAGGGCGGCGGCTCTTGCTCTGCGCAAATCTTTGTGCAGAGTATCAACAATGCGCTGGTCTCCGGTATAAGAGTGGATAGTGGTCATGAAACCATGAGAAATACCGAACTCTTTTTCCAAAACAAAAGCAACCGGAGCAAGGCAGTTCGTGGTGCAAGAAGCATTTGAAATTACCAAATCGTTTGCCGTGATTTTGTCATCGTTAACGCCGTAAACTACCGTCAAGTCAGCACCGTCGGAAGGAGCGGAAACCAGAACTCTTTTAGCGCCGGCGGCTAAATGTACGGAAGCCTTTTCTTTGGAAGTAAAGATACCGGTGCATTCAAAGCAGATATCAATATCCAAATCTTTCCAAGGCAGGTTTGCCGGATCTCTTTCGGCTAAGATTTTAATCTTTTTGCCGTTGATAATCAGGTTATCGGCTTCGTCAACGGAAATATCTTCGTTAAAACGTCCGTGAACGGAATCATATTTTAACAGATGAGCATTGGCCTGAGCCGAACCCAAGTCATTGATAGCGATAACGTCGATATCATCACGTTTTTCTTCGTAAAGAGCCCTTAAAACCAAGCGGCCGATACGACCAAAACCATTTATTGCTACACGAATTGCCATTTATTTTTCTCCATAGTTAGCAAAATTAAAAACGATAAAACATTGGCACAAAAGGGATTGAAAATCCAGAGAAACTTTAAAAACTTGCTTTCGTTGCCAACCTTGCGCAGAATAGCCTTTTTTACGGCTTAAAAGAACCTGATAAAATGGTTGAAACAATAGACTCAGATTTTCCGATAACCGTTCGCCGGTCTTCCCGTTCCCGCAAGATGACGCTTCGGGTTTCTCCGGACTATAAAGGATTTGTTTTGACCTTGCCTTTGCGCTCTTCGTTAAAAAGTGCGCAGACGTTTGTAAGCCAAAGCAATGAGTGGCTTTTGGCTAATTCTCGTTTTTTGTGTGCCTCCAAACAATTTACCGACGGTTGCCGTTTTACTTTTCTGGGAGAGGAAGTTGTGCTTTGCCATAATCCGGAAGCGAAAAGAGGCGTTTGGCAGGAAGGTGATGTTATTTATGTTTCCGGAAGCCAAGAGTTTTTCGCTCGCAGGGTTAAAGACTTTCTGCACAAAAAGTTTTTGCATCATGTAAAAGAAAAAGTAGCTCTATATAGTAAAGCAATAAATAAAAAAGTCAGTAAAGTAACGGTAAGAAATAATACTTCCCGTTGGGGCAGTTGTTCTTGTAACGCTTCCGTATCGTTTAATTTTTATCTTGGTTACGCGCCCGAATCTATTATTGATTATGTCGTTGTTCATGAACTTTGTCATTTGTTGGAAATGAATCATTCCCTACGTTTTTGGCGGGAAGTGGCAAAACTTTACCCTTCTTATAAAGAAGCCCGCAAATGGTTAAAAGTTCACGGCAGCTCTCTTTACGCATTTTCATAAATATTTTATTGCCGAAAGGAAAAGAGTGTGTCAATCTACAAATTGTAGGTTAACTGTTGTTAACAACAATATATAGAGGTTGATATGCGGACATCGTTTCCTTCGCCTAAAAGAGGTTGTAATCCGATAGATATTGTTGAGGAGCTTGTTTTAAGCGAAAACTGGGAAAGCGAACGGAGAGGCGATGACGAAGTAGTCATCGAGCGTCCGGGAACCAGCGGCACTTTTGATATGTTTTTTGTTTGGGAAAAAGATGTAAATTGCCTGCAAGTTTCCTGTCTGTTGGATTTATATGTCCGTGAAGAAAATCTTTCTGATGTTTACAAGCTTTTGGCTTTGGCGAATGAAAAAGTTTGGGTCGGGCATTTTTGCCTTTGGTCATCGGAAAATATGCTCAGCTATCGTAACGCCGTTATGCTTGACAAAGACGGCTATGCAGACGAAGAGCATTTATCGGATATCATCAGTATGGCGATAAGCGAATGTGAAAAGATGTATCCGGCATTTCAGTTTGTTATTCAGCATAAAGCAACTCCGGAAGATGCGATAAAAATGGCGGTTCTTTCTCCCGCCGGCAATGCATAATCTTTTCTTTGAATCCCAAACTCATTGCTAAGTAAAGAAAAAACTTGCAATTTCGGGAAAGTTTGCTATAAAACAAAACAT
>JAFWAG010000027.1 GCA_017507765.1 Alphaproteobacteria bacterium
ATCATGGCGCTGATTGTTCCTTCGGCATCTTTACGAATACCTATTTTATAACCGGTGATATCTATTCCTATATCCGCAGGTGCAAGCAACGTTGTACCAACAGAAATAGTATCTTTATTTGCAGCGATATACTCGGCAGCAGTTTCTTTTAACAGAAGCATCGTCTTTGCTTCGTTAATGTTGTCTATGTCCTGTCTTCTATCGGAAACGTGCTTATAAAGTACCGGTGTTAAGGTTGCTATCAACCCTAACATCACTATGACTTCAACCATAATACCGCCGGAAGAGCGGCTGTTATCTTCTATCTTTTGGGGCGGGGGGGGGTAGAGACTTTCATTTTCTTAGGAAACATATGCATTATCGAATCTCCTGCATCTAAAAACCGCTTAAAGTATATTTTAAACCTTCCAAAAAGCAAATGTTTATTAATTATGTCGTATAGATATTTATTCCATGACATTTTCTTCCTCTGAACAGAAAGAAAATGTTCTGAAGATAAATAAATACGCCGAGTCTTTGCCCTAACAAAAGGTGAGATTACTTTTTATTTATTCCGACATAAGCGGTCATAATGTGTTCGGCACAGTATGGTTTGCCTAAAATCGCTTCTTTACCACAGAAATGGAAATCTTTATCCTTCGGATCGCCAATCGGCCAACGGCAGGAATGCAACGTTAAATCCGTAAGCGTAACCATTTCTTCGGTTGTTTTGGTGTTTTTGGCAGGAACAGGTTTCTTTGCTGCAACGGCATCTTTCTTTGCCTGAGACGACTCATCTCTTTTAATCGGAGACGGACGGCTTTCCAAGCCAAGACGATGCGCTTTACCAACTACTGCGTTCTTGGACATATCCAAAACTCGGCCTATTTCTCCGGTTGTAAGACCTTCTGCCCATAATTTTTTTAATTGTTCAACTTTTTCTTCGGTCCAACTCATACCCCAAAGCTCCTAAAAAACTTACCCCGTTATGTGTTATACGCCAAAGTGTCATCAATTAGCAACAAATATCTTAACTTTTAAGGTTTTCTCTCCGTTTTTTGGTACTTTTACCTGCCATAAGACCTGATTGGCGTTTTCTTTAGAGCTGTTTATGTTCTCGGAAAGTATTTTCCAACCGTTCGGAAGATTTTGATAAAGCGAAACAACGGCATCGCTTTCTTTGGCATTCTTTACCAAAACTTCAAAAGATGCTTCATAAGATTTATCCGAATATTGCTGATAACCAACATTCTTTGCTTTTACCGTAACATCAAATGCTTCGCCAAGCTTTATTTTTACGTCTTCATTCTTCGGCGTATGACGCAAAGAATCTTCGCCTACAAACAAAAGCTTTTGCGAGCTATCCGCTTTATAAACACGGAATACGCCCGCAGGAAGCGGAATACCAAGGCCGGATTTTTCATTATTATTGAACTTTAAAAATACCGAAGGATTGCGGGATTGGTATTCTCTGGCTTTAAGCTTGTTGTAAATCGCAAACGGATTGTCCAAGCGATATTCCTTCGTCAGCAGAACTTGAGGCGAAGAAAGCAAAGCAACCTGCTTGGTCTGATTAGACAGAACCGAAGTGCGGTCATTTAAAGTATAAAGGTGATAGTCCATAAAGCTTTCTTCTTTTGCTCCGCCGACAGCGTCCATACTGGCGGCCTCGGCAAAAGCTACATTCTTTGCCATGTACATACCACGAACTTGCGGAACAACCTGATTTACCGTACCGGCAATCAACTGAACCGTAGCATTATCATAAGAAACGCCGGAAGTGTTGGTCAAAGTTACCCAAGCGTTTAAACGCAAAGCATCTTCTTTATCATTAAGTTCGGCAACATAGTCGGCTTTCCAGCTTAATCCCTTGGTTAAATAGCCAAGCTCTATATCCGTTGTGTTCTTTGCTTTGCTGAACAGCTTTAAAACTAAGGTCGGGCGGTCTCGGAGGTTGGCGGGGATATCAGGGAATATATAACGGCCGACAAATCCGGTTTCTATCCGATTGCCGATTTTTAAAACCGTTCCGCCTTCGGTAC
>JAFWAG010000028.1 GCA_017507765.1 Alphaproteobacteria bacterium
AAACTTTAATCCTTCTTAATGTTAAACCGAGGGCAAAATGTTGACCGTCACTGATAATATATCAGAGATTTATGAGTTGAAAGCTTTGGCTTTTGACGGTGGTCGTTCGTCCGAATACGGTGATTATTTTTATAGCTTTTACTTTACAAGCAAAATGCCTTCATTTTGCAAAACGTTGAGATGTAAAAGCTAATACTTAATCAAAAATGTTTTGCCTTAATGAGGGTAAGAGAAATCTTCCCCTCTTTTTTTATTTTATATGGAGAAAAAAATGATGCGTGAATTGATAACTAAAGAAACTTTGTTGGCAAGATATGCCGAAGCAAAAAAACTTTCCGGTGTGCGGGGGGAAATCTTGCTCCAGAATGTAGAGCTTGTCCCCGGAACCAATCTTTCCGGACTTAATCTTGAAGGGATAAAAATGCGTAACTGTTGTTTGGTCGGGGTAAACTTGTGCCTGACAAACTTGGCTGATGCAGATTTAAGCGGAGCTGATTTGACCATGGCAAACTTAAACGGAGCTGATTTGCATAAAGCTAATTTACGAGATGCGAACCTTCGGAATGCCACGATGAAAGGAACCGATCTTTCCGAGGCTGTTCTTTCTTATGCTAATATGTACATGGTAAAAATGGATAAGGATACTACCTTAGACGGGGCGGAATTGTTCTCTGCCGATATGCGCAGAGCAATTTTGGACGGTACAGATGTATCCAAAGTCAGAATGGATTCCGTGAAAACCGAAGGTATGCGCAGTGCCGAACTTCATTATTTAAATGCGTTGCCGGAAGTTAAGCAGCAGCCTTCTTTGAAAGCGGTAGTTATGCAGGAGCGTATCTCTAAGGTAAGAGTGTAAAATCTTTGCCTTCCTTTAAGAAATAAGTTGCCAAAGCCGAAGCTTTTTGGTAGAAAACTACCTCCAGTAAAGAGGTGGAGACCTCTTAATAAAACTGGGAGATTATTTCATGAAATCTACTGACGAAGCTAAGGTTACGGCGGCTTTGATTCTCAAAAACGGGGAAGTCTTTGCCGCTAAGGGTTTCGGTGCGCAAAAAATAACCGCCGGACAAATTGTCGTTAATAATGTTATATTCGGATATCAAGGGGTGCTTACCGACCCAATGTATGCTGGAAAAATTATCACTTTTTCATTTCCTCATATTGGTAATGCCGGTATCAATAATCAAGACGGCAAAGATACAAAAATAAATGCTGCCGGATTGATTTTACGCAATCTGCCGACCGAGTCGTCTAATTGGCGGGCAGAAAAAGAGTTTCCTTCGTGGCTTTTGGAAAATAATGTTACCGGACTGGCTTGTATAGATACTCGCCGCTTGGGCAAAAAAATCAATGAAGCCAAAGGCGGATTGTACGGAATTATTGCTTACGATGAAAACGGTCTTGATTTTCCGTCGCTTCAAAAACAAGCGGCAGAAATCCAAGAGCCTGATTCATTGTCGTAAGTTGCGGGGTGATTAGAAAATGCCAAAAAGAACAGATTTTAATAATATTTTGATTATCGGTGCCGGTCCAATTGTGATTGGGCAAGCGTGTGAGTTCGATTATTCCGGTGCGCAGGCTTGTAAAGCTTTGAAGCAGGAAGGATATAGAGTGGTTTTGATAAACTCTAATCCGGCGACGATTATGACTGACCCGAATATGGCTGATGCAACGTATGTCGAGCCGATAACTCCCGCCGCAATTGAACAGATAATCAAAAAAGAAAAAATTGAAGCCGTGCTTCCGACCATGGGCGGTCAGACCTCTTTAAATGCGGCAATGGAGCTTGCCAAATCCGGTATTTTGGAAAAGTACGGTGTGGAGCTGATTGGGGCAAAGCCAGAGGTTATCGAAAGAGCGGAAGACCGCCAGATGTTTCGTGATGCAATGGATAAAATCGGTCTTGAAAGTCCCAAAAGTGCAATATGCCGCTCTTTGGCCGATGCGGATAAAGCTTTGGCAGAAGTAGGTTTGCCGGCAATTATCCGTCCGTCATTTACCTTAGGTGGATTGGGCGGTGGAATTGCTCATAATACCGAGGAGTTTACCAAAATCGTTGCGTCCGGTTTGGCTTCTTCGCCGATATCGGAAGTTCTGGTTGAAGAATCTGTCCTTGGATGGAAAGAAATGGAAATGGAAGTTATCCGAGATACCAAAGATAACTGTATTGTCGTTTGTTCCATTGAAAATGTTGACCCAATGGGAATCCATACCGGAGATTCTATTACCGTTGCTCCGGCCTTTACTTTGACCGAGCCGGAATACAAAAAATTGCGTGATGCTTCAATCGATGTATTGCGGGCAATCGGTGTGGATACCGGAGGTTCTAATGTTCAGTTTGCTATCAATCCCGATAACGGAAGGTTGGTGGTTATTGAAATGAACCCCAGAGTTTCCCGCTCTTCGGCTTTGGCGTCAAAGGCGACCGGTTTCCCGATTGCGGCAGTGTCGGCAAAGTTGGCGGTCGGATATACGCTTGATGAAATTATAAAGAATGTTGATACTTCTGCGCCATTTTCTTTTGAGCCAAGTATTGATTATGTCGTGGTGAAAGTTCCCCGCTTTACTTTTGAAAAGTTCCCGTCGGCGGAAGCTATGCTTGGAACTTCGATGAAGTCTATCGGTGAAGTAATGTCTATCGGCAGAAGTTTTTCCGAAGCTATACAGAAGGCTTTGCGGTCAATGGAAACCGGCTTGACCGGATTTAATGAACCGAAAATTGACGGAACGCCGGAAGAAATAAAAGATAAGGTGCTGTATGAGCTTGCTTATTCTCGGCCAAACCGGATTATTTATATTGCCGAAGCTATGCGCTTGGGTATTGAGGAGGAAGAAATCTATCGCCGGACTAAGGTAGATAGGTGGTTCTTGCGTGAAATAGCCAAGATTGTTGAGCAGGAAAACCAGATACGCAAAAACGGAATACCGGAAACGGCAGAGGAGCTTTGGGAATATAAAGCGGCGGGCTTCTCTGATGCTCGCTTGGCGGAGCTGTCCGGAAACTCGGAACGGAAAATCCGTGCTTTGCGAGGTAAGCTTAATATTCATCCGGTATTTAAACGCATAGACAGTTGTTCGGCGGCTCTTGGGGCGAATGCTTCCTATATGTACTCCACATATGAATATGCTCCGGCGGAAGATGAAGCAAATGTTTCCGACCGGCAAAAAGTGATTCTTTTCGGCGGCGGGCCTAACCATATAGGACAGGGAATTGAGTTCGATTACTGCTGCTGTCATGCGGCGTATGCTTTAAAGGAATGCGCTATCGAAGCGATTATGGTTAATTGCAATCCGGAAACGGTTTCTACGGACTATGATACTTCTGACCGCTTGTACTTTGAACCTTTGACGGCGGAAGATACCTTGGAAATAATTCGGGCAGAAATGCAGAAAGGTGAGCTGTTGGGCGTTGTGGTTCAGCTTGGCGGGCAAACGCCGCTGAAACTTTCGCAAGTTCTGGAAGAAGAAAGCGTGCCTATACTTGGGACTTCGCCGGATTCTATTGACTTAGCCGAAGACAGGGAAAGATTTAAGGCTTTTCTGGAACGTATCGGAGCTTTGCAGCCGGAAAGCGGAATTGCTCATGACAGAGAAACCGCCTTGAAAATAGCCAATCAAGTCGGCTATCCGGTGTTGCTCCGTCCTTCTTATGTCTTGGGTGGACGGGCGATGAAAATCGTCTTTGATGACCATAGCTTGAACCGATATATAGATGAAGTGGTGAAAGTTACCGGCGAAAACCCGATTTTGGTCGATAAGTTCTTGTCCGGTGCCGATGAGGTCGATGTCGATGTTATCTGCGATGGAGACGAAGTTTATGTGGCAGGCGTGATGCAGCAAATCGAAGAGGCAGGAGTTCATTCCGGAGATTCTTCTTGTTCTTTGCCACCGTTTTCTTTGCCAAAGCGGATTATCGAAAAGATGAAAACTCAGGCGAAGCAAATTGCTATCGGCTTGAAGGTTAAGGGCTTGATGAATGTTCAGTTCGCCGTACATCAAGGCGAGGTTTATATAATCGAAGTAAACCCCAGAGCAAGCCGGACAGTTCCGTTTGTTGCCAAAGCTACCGGAGTTGAAGTTGCGAAAATTGCGACCAAGGTAATGGCGGGAGCAAAGCTTAAAGACTTTGAGTTGCCGAATAATGATAACCTTGGCTATATCGCAGTGAAAAAAGTCGTATTTCCGTTCTCTCGTTTCCCTGGGGAAGATATTGTCCTTGGGCCGGAAATGAAGTCAACCGGTGAAGTCATGGGTATTGATAAAGACTTTGGGCTTGCTTTTGCCAAAGCTCAGAAAGGAACCGGTTTCGGGTTGCCGCTGGAAGGTGAGGTTTTCGTTACCGTCAAAGATGATGATAAGCCAGATGTTCTGCCGATATGCCGCCAGTTGTTTAATCTTGGCTTTTCTATCTGTGCAACGGCGGGTACCGCAAAGTTCCTGCAAGAGCATGGGCTGACTAAAGTACGGCGGGTGAACCGTGTTTCCGAAGGGCGTCCGAACTGTGTCGATGAATTGATTTCCGGAACTATAAAGCTGGTGTTGATTACTTCGGATAATAAGTCGCTGGAGCAGACCGACGGATACTTAATCCGCCAGAATGCTTTGCTGCGTAATATTCCTCATTACACTACGGTTTCAAGTATGCGGGCTTTCGTCAGTGCGATTGACAGCTTGAGCCGAGAGGAAATGAAGGTAAAGCCTTTGCAGGAATATTATCAAAAGCGAAAGAATAAGGCTTAACCAATATACTTTAAGCAATATATTAACTTTTTAACCATATAATCCGCACTTTCTGATAACATGAGTGCGGATTATAATTTTGGGCAGCTTTTTTGATATTAAACGCAGATTCAAAGTGATGTGGCCGATTTTAATCGGGCTTATAATATGCCTATATTTTGGCTATCATGTTTTTCGTGGCGAGCGTGGTATAATGACGTGGTTGGAAGTTCGCCAAGAACTGGCTCAGAAAACTATTCTGGCCGAGGAAATTGCGGCTAAACGTCTTTATTGGGAGCAGAAAGTAAAGCATCTTTCCCCTAAAAGCTTGGATTTAGACGTGTTGGACGAGTCGGCAAGGGATATTTTAAATATGGGGCGGGAAGGCGATTATATAATAGTTGATGTAAAGGATTAAGAAAATGCCGGAAATAAACTATGATGTTATTGTTATCGGTTCAGGCCCCGGAGGATATATCGCTGCTATCCGTGCGGCTCAGCTTGGGTTTAAAACTGCGGTGATAGAATACGAGGGAATCGGCGGAACCTGTCTTAACTGGGGCTGTATCGCAACCAAGGCTTTGCTTGCTTCCGGAGATGTTCTGGAAACCGTTAAACACGCCGAAAGCTATGGAGTGAAAATTGAAAAATATGCGTATGATTTTCCGGCGGTGATTTCTCGGTCGCGGAAAATCGTTGCTCGCATGGCGGCGGGAATTAAGTACCTTTTTAAGAAAAATAAGATTGATTTTATCGAAGGATATGCCGTCTTAGACGGTAAAGGTAAAGTTGTTGTTGAACTTAAAAATAACGAAAAGACAACGCTTTTTGCTAAGCATATTATTGTTGCAACCGGAGCAAGGCCGGCGGTTATCAAAGGTATGGAACCGGACGGAAAGCTTATTCTTAATTCTCGGCAGGCGTTGTTAAGCGATGATATGCCGGAAAGCGTCTTGATTGTCGGCGGCGGAGCTATCGGCTTAGAGTTCGCAAGCCTTTATCATTCGTTCGGGGCGAAAACAACGATTGTGGAAATGGCGGAACATATCGTCCCTTCGGCGGATAAGGAAGTTGCTTTGCTTGCTCAGAACAGCTTTATGAAACAGGGAATAGAAATCTTAACCAAAACCTCGGTTAAAAGCATGGTGGAAAAAGACGGCGCTTTGGAAGTGGTGTTGTCTTTTGACGGAGAGGATAAAGTACGGACTTTTGCCAAGGCTATTGTTGCGGTCGGGGTTACGCCGAATGTGGAAAATATAGGTTTGGAGACCGTGGGTATAACTTTGGAAAAAGGACATATTCCGGTTAATGAATGGCTGCAAACTTCAGCGGAAGGTATTTATGCTATCGGTGATGTGGTTGCTCCGCCTTGGCTTGGCCATAAAGCAAGCACCGAAGGGATTATCTGTGTGGAGAAAATCGCCGGACTGGAAGAGGTTAAGCCTTTGAATCGGGCTGAGATTCCTTTTTGCATTTATTCGCACCCGCAGGTTGCCGGTTTCGGTATGACCGAAGAGGAAGCTGTGCAAAAAGGTGCGGTGGTCAATATCGGACGCTTCCCGATGCAGGCTAACGGAAAGGCTCAAACCAGTGGGCATACGGAAGGTTTGGCAAAGGTTATTTTGGATAAAGAAAGCGGAAAAGTTTTGGGTGCTTGGTTGGTCGGTGCTGATGTTACCGAGCTGATTAACGGAATCCTTCCCGGCGCTCCTTTGGATAAAATCTTTCCGCACCCGACTTTGTCCGAAGTCGTTCCCGAAGCTTTCCTTGATGCTTATGGGCGAGCGTTGAACATATAAAAGGATTGGTGCGGTGGTTGATATTCATACCCGAAAACCTGAATGGCTGAGAGTGCGGTCTTATTTTTCCGAGGAATATAACGATATCCGCAAGTTAATGCGTGGTCATGGGTTATGCACCGTATGTGAAGAAGCCGCATGTCCGAATATCGGTGAATGTTGGAAAAAACGTTCGGCGGCTTTCTTGATTTTAGGGGATACTTGTACAAGGGGCTGTGCTTTTTGCAATGTTAAGAAAGGTGTTCCGCCGCTTTTAAACCCGCAAGAGCCGCAAGAGCTTGCCAAGACGGTGGAAAGCATGAAGCTTGCCCATGTCGTGATTACTTCGGTTACCAGAGACGACTTGCCGGACGGAGGCGCAGGGCAGTTTGCCGCTTGTATAAAAGAAATCAATAAGCGTTCTCCAAGTGTCAGCGTAGAAGTTTTAACGCCGGACTTTCAACGTAAAGAAGGGGCTTTGCAAACCGTGTTGGACGCAAAGCCGGAAGTTTTTAATCATAATCTGGAAACTATCCGCCGGTTATATCCGGAAGTGCGCAAAGGTGCGGATTATGACCATTCCCTTCACTTGTTGGCAAAAGCTAAAGGGCTTGCGCCGGATATTTATACTAAATCCGGAGTTATGGTCGGGCTTGGCGAAACCAAACAGGAAATCTTTGCCGTAATGGACGATTTGCGCTCTGCCGGTGTAGAGATTTTGACCATTGGTCAGTATCTTCGACCGTCTGCAAGCCATAGGGAAGTTGACCGCTATGTAACGCCAGAGGAGTTTAAGGAATATGAAATTGCCGCCAAAGAAAAAGGCTTTAAAGCGGTTTCGGCTTCACCCTTGACACGCTCCTCTCATAACGCCGGAGAAGTTTTCTCTGCGCTTGTAAGTAAGAAGGGCTGAAAGTAAGGGCATACAAGTACGCTCGCTACGATTCCGAACTCTCTAACCTCGAGTAACGAACTCTCCCCATATGTAAATTGTCGTGAAGTATATAAT
>JAFWAG010000029.1 GCA_017507765.1 Alphaproteobacteria bacterium
ACTTGGGGTTTCTGCCGGCATTTACTCAGCCCAAGACACTTCTAAAGCATGGGGTATCAACGGCATCTGGGCAGAAGATATATCAAGCTACGGTCTTACGTCTTTACCGACCGGAGTTCCAATCGTAACCACCGCTTATGACAAAGACACCACTGCCGGCATTAACGAAGAACAGTTAAAAGATATTTTGGAAAATACGACTTATGAAGCATTAACCGTTAAAAAGCTCTGCATTGATAATCCGGAAATCCCCGAAGACGAAAGATGCATTGTGGACTGGAACATTATCGGCATTAATCCCTTGGAAATTATTGCTGCTTGCAACAATGGTGACCAATCAGCTTGCACCAAAGGGTGGGAAAAGAACATCAACCGTTCCTGTTCGGATATATCTATTAAATACCAAGGCGCAGGTTTTACCGCTCCTTCAGGAATATATATGATTACAACCTCTGCAACCACCCAAGTTGAAAAGGCTTGTTACTTTGTAAACGGCAGATTACCGACAAATATCCAGCTAATTGAAGGCACAAAGACAAGCGATATAGCCCGCCGCTATGATTGGGAAAACAATAAAATCACAGCAAGCTGCCAAAGCATTATCTCAAACTGGTCAAGCGCCTCAACCGGATTTTATATCCATGTAACCGGAACAAATACTTACAACAGCAACCAACCATGTGTCTTTACCGGCAACCGTCTTGCAACCAACAACGAGGTTATTACCCAATGTAACAGCAATGGAGGGACAAGCGTTCAATGCCGCTATGGCTGGAATAACAATATCAATCGTTCTTGCGCCAGAGTTATCGCTTCGTGGACAAGCGCACCAACAGGTTGGCACAACATTACCACGTCATCATCGGCAACCTCAACACCGTGCGTGTTCACAGGTAACCGTGTTGCCACCAATGCGGAAGTTATCACCCAGTGCAACAGCAATGGAGGAGCAAGCGTTCAATGCCGCTATGGCTGGAATAACAATATTAACCGTTCATGTGAAAGGGTTATTGCGTCCAACACTTCTGCTGCTTCGGGGTGGTATCAGATTACAAATTCAAGCAGCTCTGCAAGCCAACCATGCTATTTTGTTGGCTCAAGAGTAGGAACTGCGGCAGAAAGCATAGCCCAATGCAACACAGCAACAACAAACGACACCATAGCTAGCAACATAGCGTGCCGCTATGCTTACCTGAAAGGATACAATACTAACTGCACCGATTTAGTAAATAATTACTCCGCCGGCAAAGGCATTACCAACAGCATAACCACCGCCACAGGCGGCAGCAGAGAATGTTGCCAATGTTGTCCTTCCGGAGGCATATGCTTTAAAGTAAACGGGCAAACTTGGGTACGTGGTCCCAGTGGTATTTATAATACAGTCGTTACATACTGTAATAATAACGGCATGACCTTAAAGTCCAGAGCTCAAATACAGGCTGCCGGATTGTGGAAACCGGGTTCCTCAAATCCGTTCGGAGGTTGGTGGGTATGGAGTACAGATTACACTGGTTCTAACGCATGGATAGTTCAACTTGGTACCAGTAATACAAGATACCACGGTCGCAATGGAGATAACTACGATGGTCATTGGTATGGCCGTTGGGGTGATTCTTACACTTACAGCTACGCCCTTTGCGGTCCAAAATAAGTAAAGAAGTATCAAACCGATATTTTAGCCGAACTCATCATCAGTTTAATGCGGTTGATTTGATTAACTTCACTTGCACCGGGGTCATAGTCTATGGCAACGATATTTGCGTTTTCATAACGGCGTTTCAGTTCCTTTATCACGCCTTTTCCGGTTATATGGTTTGGCAAGCAGGCAAACGGCTGTACACAAACAACATTTGGCACGCCTTCTTCAATCAATTCGACCATTTCCGCCGTTAAAAGCCAGCCCTCACCCATTTGGTTACATACGGAAACAATATCCGAAACCTTCTGAGCCAGCTTTTCCGTCGTCCCGAAAGAGCGGAAACGATTACTGTTTTTCAAGGCTTTGCGAATAGGCTTACGATAATAGTTTTCAATAAAAGAACTCATCAAGCGGCCTTTAATGCTTTTGCGGAGCCTTCCTGCCAGATACTGATGCGTGTATACCCCGTTTGCCAAAGAATAGATAATAAAGTCCAAAAAGTCCGGAACGACGGCTTCCCCGCCCTCTTTTTCCACCAAAGAAACCAAGCGGTTATTAGCTCCGGGGTGGAACTTCACCAATATTTCCCCGACAATACCGACTTTTGGCTTAGAGACTTTTTGTAAAGGAATCCGTTCAAAATCTCGGATAATATCTTTGACATTAGAGCAAAAATCTTTATGCCGACTGTGTTTCAAAGCCGCCGAAAGACGTAGGAACCACTTTTCCGTCAAGGCATTAACCGCTCCTTCATCAAGTTCATAGGGGCGTGTAGCGTTGGTAAGACGCATTAACAAATCGCCATAAGCAAACCCCATCATCAAGCGATTAAAAGCCGCCGGCGTAACTTTAAATCCGCTTTCCTTGGTCATATTTTGCATATTCAAAGCAATAACCGGAACATCTGGGAAGCCTGCCTTTAAAAGCGCAGCCTTTAAAAAGCTTACATAGTTGGTAGCTCTGCACCCGCCGCTTGTCTGAGAAATAATCAAAGCCGTACGAGAAGTATCATATTTACCCGATTTCAAAGCCGCAATTAACTGCCCGACCACAATAATTGCCGGATAACAGGCATCATTATGAACATAGCGCAATCCTTCATCAACCATAGACTTATGGAAATCCGGCAGAACTTCTATGTTATAGCCGATAGGAGCCAACGCATCATGAATTAAGCGGAAATGCACCGGAGACATTTGCGGACATAAAATGGTGTAATCATTTTTCATATCCTTAGTAAACTTTTTAAACGGCTTAGGCATTGTCATCGGTATCAAGGTATAATTGTCTTTCATTGTCGCCAACAAAGACCGAATACGTATTTTCACCGCCCCCAGATTGCTTCCTTCATCAATTTTCAGCAGAGTATAAGTCTTGGCGGAAGCCGATAAAATCTCCTCCACCTGTTCGGTAGTTATGGCATCAATTCCGCACCCGAAAGAATTAAGCTGTACAAACTCAAAATTATCATGATGAGCGACAAAATTAGCCGCCCGATAAAGTCTGGAATGATAAACCCACTGATCAACCACTCTTAAAGGGAAAGGAAATACTCTGCCCAAATGCGCAACGGAATCTTCGGTTAACACCGGTATTCCTTCGGCGGCAATCATATCCGGAATCCCATGATTGATAGTCGGGTCTAAGTGATACGGCCGTCCGGCAAGTACAATTCCCTTACCGTTATTGTATTGAATCTCTGCAACAATATTAGCACCCAAGTCTCTGATTTCTTTACGGAAAACATCTCTTTCCTTAGCGGCTTTTTTCAATGCTTGGCGGATTTCTTTAGGTGTTATCCGAAAGTCTTTAAACTCCTCCAAAAACCTTTTTTGAAGCTTTTTCAAATTATGAATTGGCAGGAACGGCTCTAAAAAGCGCACTCGGTTTTCTTTTAATGCGTCCATATTCAAGCGGATAACTTCCGGATACGAAGCCACCACCGGACAATTAAACTGAGCATCAGCCTCGGCAAACTCTTTATCCTCAAACGGCACACAAGGATAAAAGATAGTCTTTAAGCCCTTTTTAATCAGGTTTATAATATGCCCATGCACCATTTTTGCGGGGAAGCATACGGTTTGCGACGTAATGGTTTCCAGTCCCGAATTATACATACTGCGCGAAGAAGCATCAGACAGAACCACTCTAAAGCCCAAAGACGTCAGCAAAGTAAACCAAAAAGGATAATCTTCGTACATATTCAGCACTCTGGGAATGCCAATTTCCCCCCGCTTGGCATCTTCCAAAGACAGCGGAGTATAATAATTAAACAAGCGGTTATACTTATAGGTAAACATATTAAAAGTTGTTTTTGTCGTAACACCTTGCGAGCCTGCACCCCTCTCGCAACGATTACCAGATATAAACTTTTTCCCACCGGAGAAAGTTGAAACGGTCAGAAGGCAGTTATTTTTACAAATCCCGCAATGAACGGTTTTATTGCTTACCGTAAACTTCTCTAATTGCTTAGCCGAAAGCAAAGAAGTTTCCACAACATCGACACTTTTTTCCAAAGCAATCAAAGCAATTCCGAATGCACCCATAATTCCGGCGATATCCGGCCTGATTACTTCTCTGCCGATAACTCTTTCCAAAGCTCTTAAAACAGCATCATTATAAAAAGTCCCGCCTTGCACGACTATTTTATCGCCCAAAGCTTCGATTGAAGGGATTTTGATTACTTTATACAAAGCGTTTTTGACTACCGAATAAGCCAATCCGGAAGATATATCTCCGACGGAAGCCCCCTCTTTTTGCGACTGCTTTATCTTAGAGTTCATAAACACCGTACAGCGAGTTCCCAAATCGACCGGATTTTCCGCAAACAAAGCCTTTGAAACAAAGTCGTTCATCTTCAATCCCAAAGATTCCGCAAACGTAGACAGAAAAGAACCACAGCCGGAAGAACACGCTTCATTCAAAACGATTTTATCCACAAAGCCGTTTTTGATATAGATACACTTCATATCTTGGCCGCCGATATCCAAGATAAAAGACACTCCCGGAGCAAAATACTCTGCCGCCCGATAATGAGCAATCGTCTCCACCTCTCCGATATCAAATCCCAAAGCAGCCTGTATCAACCCTTCCCCGTAACCGGTAATTCCCGAAGCTTTTATTTTTACTCCGGCAGGCAAGAGGGAATATATTTCTTCCAACACCTTCACAGCCGAAGCCAAAGGATTTCCCTTATTCTCCCCATACCACGAATAAAGGATATTTTTATTCTTATCTATCAACACCGCCTTAGTAGTCGTAGACCCTGCATCAAGCCCCAAGAACACTTCACCTTTGGCGGTAGCAAGCTCTTTATAGCTTGCATGATAAACATCATGAGCCTTTTTAAAATCCCCATATTCATGCAAAGAGGCGAACAAAGGCGGCAAGGGCTTTTCGCTTCTTTCTACCGGAGCATTTCGGATATTTTCGAGCTTTTCCGTCAATTCCTGCGAAGAAATAACCTCACTGTCTTTGGATAAAAGCGCCGCACCCATTGCGACAAAGTACTGAGAGTTTTCCGGAAATATCACGTCTTCCGGAGCTAATTTTAAAGTCGCAATAAAACGTTTTCTAAGCTCCGGCAAAAAGGATAAAGGACCGCCCAGAAAAGCCGTTTTCCCTTTGATTGTCCGGCCACAGGCAAGCCCGCCTACCGTCTGGTCAACCACGGCTTGGAAAATACTTGCGGCGATATCTTCTTTCGGTGCACCTTCGTTTAATAAGGGCAGAATATCCGTCCGCGCAAAAACCCCGCAGCGAGCGGCAATCGGATAAATTGTCGTATGTTTTTCCGCCAGAGTATTTAAGCCTTGAGCATCGGTTCTTAAAACCGCCGCCATTTGGTCGATAAAAGCTCCCGTACCTCCGGCACAGGTTTCATTCATTCTTTGGTCAATTCCGCCTCGGTCAAAGAAGGTAATTTTGCCGTCCTCTCCGCCAAGTTCAATTGCCACCTGCGTTTCGGGAATATATTTCTTTATGCTTTTGGTAGCAGCCACGACTTCCTGCACGAACAAAAAGCCTAACTTTTCCGCTATTCCCAAAGAACCGGAGCCGCTGACTGCCACTTGGAAATCTGCGGTTGGAAACTTAGCATGGATTTCCGCCGCAAGATCAACAACACTGTTCAAAGTATTGGAATAGTGACGTTGATAGCTTAAATGCAAAATCTGATTATCGGCATCGGTAACCACGGATTTGATTGTGGTAGAGCCGACATCTATCCCTAGCTTTAAAGTCTTATCCTTGGCTTGCTTAGTCATTTATACCTCCACCTCGGGATAAAACACTTTTCCGCCCGACGAAGGCTCCGGCACACCGGTAGTAGCAGGAAAAGTCAAAGGCAAGCCGAACAAGCTTCTTACCGCCAGAAAAGCAAAAGACTGCGCCTCCAAAGTATTGCCGTTCCAACCGATTTGCGAAGCTGTCTCAACCGGAGTTTGTAAGTAATTCCGCAAAAATCTGATAATAGTCGGGTTATTAGCCCCACCGCCGTAAGCTATCCACTTTAACGGCTTATCCTGTACATAGTTTTTCACGCTATCTGCAATCGCCGCCGCCGTAAAAGCAGTAAGGGTAGCAGCTCCGTCCGGCACGGACAACCCGTCAATATCCTTTAAAGCATACGCAAAGTAATCTCTGTCCAAAGACTTCGGCGGCACTTTCTTAAAGAAATCATCTTCCAACAAGTGAGCCACAATTTTTTCATCCGGAGTTCCTCTTGCCGCCATAACGCCGTCAAAATCCATTTCCACGCCATGCCGTTTGCGCATCCAATCGTCCAGCAAAGCATTCCCC
>JAFWAG010000030.1 GCA_017507765.1 Alphaproteobacteria bacterium
CGCCTTCAGACAGAATCTCTGCCGCACTTTTGATATCTTGATTCACCTTCATGATACTTTGATTCACTTCTTCCAAAGTAAGCGAAGGAGAGACTCCAATCTTTTGATACATTGTATCAATAAGCTTTTCTATAGAACCTAAAGCATTGATAGTCTTAGTTATTTTTTTCTTTCGGCATATATTTTTTGGAATATACCTTCAAAAGAATCGTCTTCGATATATTCCGACACAGTCTCCACGTCTTTTTGCAAAGCAACCGAGCGGATAGAATCCTGCAAAACATTTTTCAAAATAAGCTTTGCGTCTCTTTCGTCCATGACCTCGAAATTAGGAGCGACTCCGGCTTCCACCGGAAAGCGTTTCAAAAGCTGTTGGCAAAAGCTGTGGATAGTAAGGATTTTCATTCCGCCGGCAACATCAAGCACTTCGGCGAACAAGCGACGAGCCTTTCGGATTAAAGCTTCTTCCGGCTTTTTATCCTGCAAATCCATCAAATCAGCCACCAGTTCGGCATCAGGCATCGCCGCCCAACGGCTTAAACGGTTAGCTATACGGTTAGACATCTGGGTAGCCGCCGCCTTGGTAAAGGTAAGGCAAAGGATTTTCTCCGGCGCAGAGCCTGCAAGCAAAAGGTTCAAAACCCTATCGGAAAGCACTTTGGTTTTACCCGAACCTGCCGAAGCCCCCACCCACACGGAAGCTTTCGGGTCAGCGGCTCTGCGTTGGTTTATATTAGGATTTTCAGAGGGTTGATTACTTATCATTCGTCATTTTCTCCGTTCTTTCCGGTTGACCACTCTTTCACCCTTTCCAGATGTTCATAATCGGAATATGTCGGAGCCACATCGGCACGAGGTGTAGCTTCATACGGTGTCGCAGGATTATCAAACTTGGCAATAAGAATACCTAGCCTTTCATATTCTTGGCATAGGTATTCTTGCGTTTTATCTTCAGCAAACTTAGCAATTCTTGACCCCGAAGAAGAACCGGACAGTTTCCAAAACTCCATTCCTACTACCTTTATCCCTGCATCAACATTTGCATCAGCCGCAGAGAAAGCGCCTTTTTGCAGCATTGCCGCCTCCAAAGGAAGCTGCGGAGAATATCCGGCTTTCATATTTTTCTCTGACGGAATCTGACCTGTTTTATAATCCACAACAACTGCGGTCTTTTTTGCGGGATTTACATCTATTCTGTCGGCTTTGGCAACCAAAGTGAACTCTCCTTCCGGCGCGGGTATTACCAAAGAAGCTTTGCTTTCACAGACATATTTAATATTCAAATCTTCCCTGCATTTCATCGTATCGCAGAACCATTCTGCCACCCGTACGAAACGAGGCCACCAGAAAGCATATGTCGCCACGGAAAATCCGGTTTCAAGAAAGGCTTTATTCCCTGCCGCCAAAAGTATTTCCTTTGCGTCCGGCGGAACTTTTCCGCCCCACTCTTTTACAAAGTTTTCAAACACACCGTGCAAGACGGTTCCGTATTCCGCCCTTCCCGGCTCATAATCAATATCTTCCAAAGCAAAAAGCTTTAAAATATGTTTGGCATAAATTGCATACGGATCCCGCATAAGCGTTTCGATTTCGGTAACTGACAAACGACGAGGCCGAACGGATACCGGAGGACAAGGAGCCGGAGGTTGGCAAGGTTTTACTTGCTCCGGCCTATCAAGCTTTTTACTGATTGCCGCAAAGTTTTGGCTTGCCCATTTTTCGTTCAAAGCAAAGACTTCCAATACTGTATCCATACGCAACAACCAGCGGGAAGGAACCGTTGGGGCACCGCCGCTTTTTAAGGAACGGGTCATGACCACTTCCGGCGCACAGAAAAGCTCGGTAAAATCATGAGCGGCAATTCCGATTTTCGCCTCAACGGAAGGCAAACCGCATTCCGCCCGCATCTGCCGAGACAACCAGGGGTCAGCCTCTGCCGCTTTTGGGAAAGAGCCTTCATTCAAACCGGCGATTATCACCAAATCTGCCTTTTGCAGACGAGCCTCTATCGGCCCAAGGATTTCTAACCTAGGGTGCGTTCCGAACTTCGGCCGAACCAGATTACCCTTCAACAGGTTTTGCAAAAGTGCCGGATAGTACAAAGGATTAATATCTCCGATAATATGCGCCGCCGCACTTATTTCTGCGATTAAAGCCGCCGCTGTCTGACCTGCCTCACCCCGCCATAAACGCAAAGGACCTGCCTCGACATCTGATGCTGCCAAAGCTTCGGCAAGCTCCATATGAGTCCGCAAAATATCGGCAAACTTAACCTCCGAAGAGCTTTGAAACAAAGTTACCAAAGGAGCAAAATCAACATTTTTTCCATACCATTTTGGGTGGCGGACTTTTTCCCTTGGCTTTCGGAGAGACTTTTCCCATTTACGGACTTCTATACGCAAATCCGTAGGCTTCATACCTGCTCCCGCCAAAGGGTGTTTTAAAAGCGCAAGCACTTGCCGGAACTCCAAACCGGACGCTGCCGCATCGGCGACCAAACGCAAGAAGACTCCGACGGGAGTTTCCGTAATATCCTGTCCGGCAGAATCATCAAGAGCAATTCCCCAACGTTTCATCTGTGCCGCCACTCTTGCCGCCAAATCTCGGTCAGAGGTAACCAGCATGGCTCTTTTTTCGGGAGTTTCCAAAACCTCTCGCAAAACCAGAGCCACGGTTAAAGCTTCTTCGTTTACCGTTTCACATTCTATTTTCCGGACATTTTCTAAAACCTGAGCCGAAAAAGGCGGAATATGCAACCACTTATCGGTAGTCGAAGCCGGACGCAAAGCTTCTTTGACCAGCCTCTCTCTTTCCTGGAAAAGTGGATTGGCGGAAGAATGCCAAACCTGCACATCTTCCCGCACCAAGCCCATATTTTCCAAAAGCCTTTTCATTTCATACTGAGGGTGAGAAGCATCAACCGCCGCAAAGCTTTCCTCGTCCATATCTTTATCCAAAGCGGGCAGAATTACTAAGCCCTTCGGAAGACCGGCAATAACTTTCAACAATCTTCCCGTTGCCGGCAGACTTCCGGTTATTCCGGCGGCAATAACTGGATAATCAGGTGGATTTTGTTTCCATTCCTCTGCCTGCTTGGTAAGCAAGCCAACCATTCTTTCCGCCGGATTGATACGCCCCGAAGCGGCAAGGATTTTTGGCAACTCCTCGGTAATAATTTGCAAAAAGCGTAATATTTCCTGCCAATGAGCGGCAAAGCTTTCCGGCACCAAATCTTTCAAGCGATACAAGTCAGTTTCTTCTTGATACGCTTCATCAAGAAAATCAGCCAAAGAATCTGCCAACATAGCGGCCTTTTCCGGCGTAGGATTTTCAATTCCATAAACATCTGCTTTTGCCATTATCAAACGGGTCAAAAGCATCTTTCTTTCCAAAAAGGATATCGCCGGCAATACACTTTCTCCGACGAACAGTCCGGTATCTTCCAAGCTTGCCACCGGAAGCATTCTGGGCAGCAAAAGAACCCGCCCTTCGCCAAGCCGGATAAAAGCTTCTTTCAAGCTTCGGCACGCACGACGAGTAGGCAGAATTACCACCATATCTGCCAACGACAAAGGATTATCCTTTGTCTGTTCCAAAATCCTTGCCGCCAATATATCAAGCAAAGGCGAAGCCGCATCTATGGTTACGATTTTTGCCTGCATTACCTTTCCCGTATCAAAATTAAAAATGTATTTGGGTCAGCCTTTCCTGCCAACTTTTACCCAAAGGAACAATCTCTGCCTCTCTGGCATCTTTATTTCCTGCCACCGTTTCAAAGCGTATTTCCAAAGCTTCCCGTGGAATAAATCTGCCCATTTTCTCCGGCCATTCTATCAAAGAAACCCCTTCGGCCATAGCTTCTTCAAATCCGGTTTCCCATATTTCTTCCGGACTTTCCAAACGATACAAATCAAAGTGCCAGATTTGCGGAATATCCGTCTGCGGACAATCATAAATCTGCACCAGATTAAAGGTAGGACTTGCCACTTCTTTAACTTTTGGATTTAAAGATTTAATCACCTCTCGGGCAAAAAAAGTTTTTCCCGCACCCAAATCTCCATAAAGTAAAATCATATCTTGATTTTGCAACAAAGAAGCAATTTTACGGGCGAACTCTGCCGTATCTGCCGAAGAATTAAGCCGCAACTTCATTTAAACAACCCGTCAAGGAAACTGGACGTTGCCCTTTGGCGAGAAGCAGCCTCTTCCCTTTTGGCTTCCTGATGTTTATTTTTCCGCCATTCGCTAGGCAAATAAAACTGCCCTGACCACATACCACGATGAAGATTACTGGCTTCCTGTTGATAGGGAAGATATATCCTTGTATCGTTCAAATTAGCAAAAGCCCAACCTGCCTGCACCATAGCCGCTGCCAAGTCATAATCATTTATGGTACATACCGCAGATACCAGATTAGCATCATTTTGCCCACGCTGTTTAACCGTACAGTTTAAGTTTGTTTGTCCGGTAAACTTCCTAAGCTGCCTGACCGACTCCTGCCCGCAGTCATAAGGGCGTCCTCGACGGTCAGAACAAATTTGCCCGATATCCGGAGTATCAATCCCGAACAAGATTACCTTTAAATCATCAATAAAGAACTGGCTTCCGGAACGGATTGCCGAAATAGAGCCGACGAAATCACCCGCAGGTCGGGAGGTTTCTTGCGACACCGGAACCGTAGCCGACGCAGAATTAAGCATCGAAGCCGGCACATATACCGTTGTTCCGTCCGGTTGCAATACCGGCACATACGAAGCTCCGGCATTTGCCGGCGTATTTTGCGGAACATTTCTTGTCTGCTTTTGGGTTTGCTGAGTTGTTTCGCCTTTAAAAATGCTTACGACTTTGGAAGCAACGGCATCAAAAGTCCCTGTCAGAATTAACAAGATAACCACAATTACCAAAGCAATCAAAATTGTTGATAAGCAGCCCAAAAAGCGCCACAAAAACTTAAACAGGAAGGTAACACTGATTAAAGCGGCAATAACTCCGATAACGCCGAGAGCAATACTTTCGGGGCTGTCGCCATTAAGTCCGAAATTACCTAATCCAATTCCGGACAGAGCGACCCCGATAAGAACAATTTTTAAAATAAAACCCATATTTCAGTTACCGCCGCTCTTAAACAGAGATAAGGTTGCAAAGTTTTTCCACTTTAAACAGTGCCAACGGATTTTTCAACAAAACAAATAGTATTACAGCCCATAATCATAAAAAAATCCCCCCGACCCGAAGGAAAGGAGGATTTTTCAACCTTTTTTTTGCGATGTTTTTAAGGTTTAAAACCGAAACTGATAATCGGTTTAATCTGTTTTTTGTAAAGATCGATAGACTGTTTGATAACTTTAAAAGCTTCGTCTTTATCCAAGAACTTTTCCACGACCACGGTTTTGTTTTCCAAAGCCTTATAGTCTTCAAAGAAGCGTTTAACTTCTTCCAAGCGGTGTGGAGGAAGCTCACTAACCGACTCATAATGGTTAAACTCAGGGTCATTTGCATGAACGGCGATAACTTTATCGTCAGCTTCACCTTGGTCTAGCATTTTCATCAATCCGATAGGCTTAGCGCGCATAATAGACAGCGGGTGAACGGGCATTTGTCCCAGAACCAAGATATCCAACGGGTCATGGTCTTCGGAATAAGTCTGAGGAATAAAACCATAGTTCGCCGGATAATGAACCGAGCTGAACAGGATTCTGTCTACGATGATAAGACCGCTTTTCTTATCCAATACATATTTGATTTTTGAACCCATAGGAACTTCAATTACGGCGTTTACTTCTTCGGGAACGTTATTACCGATTTCCACAGTATGCCAAGCGTGCATTTTTATTCATCTCCTAAAACATCTTTAGGGCGGAAAGCCAAAGCCAACTCTGCGCTGTTTTTGGCAAGCTCTGCCCATTTACCGTTAAACAACATAACCGCAACCGCCCCAGGAGAAAACTTTTCCTTAACCTGCTTATAGCTTTTATTATCGCTTTTATTAGCATTCGCCAAAGCCAAAATCAGATTTTCCAGCCCGGGATTATGGGCGATTATCATTACTCTGTTTGTTTCCTCGCCTATGCTTTTCAACAGTTCAAGCATCTGAGCATCGGAAGCCAAATAAAGAAACTCTTCAAAAGTAACTTCGGTTTGCACCGGCAAAGCCGGCAACAAGATATCCAACGTTTCCGAAGTCCGTACACTTGGGGAACAAAATACTATTTGCGGCTCCGTTTGAAACTGAGCGATAGCGTCCCGCACCCCTTCGGCCTGCTTTCTTCCTTTTGGGCAAAGCGGGCGGGAAAAATCGTCCAAACCGTCTTTCAATGAGGCTTTAGCATGGCGAACCAAGAAAATAACTTTTATATTTTCCGGAACATTTTGCCCGTCTTTTCCCGTCATTGCAGTATCGGTCTTACTGACCATTTTCGTTCTCCTTGCATATAACGGCCAAGATATTAACAAGTGAAAGCTTTTCTGTCCATAGCGATAAACAATCTTAATCTATTTATTTTTACTTTAAATCTGTACTATACTTTCCGTTCAATTTTTTATTAACAAGGTCAGAGCACACTATGGAAAACATTGATTTTGCTTCTCCGGACAGGTTTTTCAACCGAGAGCTTTCTTGGTTAGAGTTCAACCGCCGTGTTTTAAAGGAAGCCGAAAATCCACGTTATCCCTTGCTTGAACGGCTAAAGTTTCTGGCTATATCCGGCTCTAACCTGCAAGAGTTTTACATGGTACGTTATGCGGGATTAAAGGCTCAGCTTCGTGCCGGCATCAACCTTCTAAGCGACGACGGAAAAAGCGTTAAAGAGCGGATTCGCATGGTTCGCCAAGCATCTGACAATATTCACGCCGAACAATCCGTAATATTTAAATCTCTTCTCAAAGAATTAAAAAGCCAAAACATAGAAATAAGCAAAATAAAAAATCTGGAAAAAGAAGATATAAAATGGCTTGAAGAAAAGTTTACGACGGATATTTTTCCTTTAATTACCCCGATTATAAAAAACGCCGACAATGAGTTTCCGTTGCTTTTGAACCAAGAACAAACCTTGATTTTATCTTTAAAGGATAAGGCTGAAGACTCTTGCGCAGAACAGAAGGTTTTAATTCCCCTGCCCAACATTTTAAATCGCTTTATCCGTCTTCCGGGCAATAAGATTCGCTTTCTTCCGGTTGAAGAAGCCATAGTTTTATTTATAAACCGTTTATTTCCGGACAAAGAAATCACTGGCAAGGGCGTTTTTTACCTTGTCCGTGACAGTATCGTAGAGTTTGACGAACGAGCCGACGATTTGGTCAAAGGCTTTGAAATAGCATTGGAAAGGCGGAAAAGAGGTTCGGTAGTCTGCCTTGTCATTGACCGCAAAACACCCGAAGACCTTATCCGTTTTATTGCCGAAGACGTTTACGTCGACTCTGAGGACATCGTTTTAATTGACGGCTTTATCGGCATCAAGCAGCTAATGAACATAGAGATTCCGGAACGTCCGGATTTAAGCTTTAAAGAGCATAAGCCCGTAAAAGTTACCAAGTTTAAAAACTTCTCCGGCGACTTTTTTGCGGCTCTGGCGAAAAAGGATATGCTTGTGCATCACCCTTATGAATCCTTTGAAGTTGTCATACAGTTCTTAAAACAGGCAGCCAAAGATAAAGATGTCATTTCTATCAAACAGACCTTATACCGTACCAACAAGAACTCGCCGATTATCAGCGCTCTTATCCAAGCCGCCGAAAACGGCAAAGACGTTGTGGCGGTAGTCGAACTCCGCGCCCGTTTTGATGAAGAGGCCAACATAAAATGGGCAAGAGATTTGGAAAAAGCGGGCGTAAAGGTATTCTTTGGCCTGCGGGAATACAAAACCCATTCCAAGATGTCTTTAATCTCCCGTAAAGAAGCCAAAGGCATAAAGACCTATGCCCACTTTGGCACTGGCAATTACAATCCCGACACCGCCGGCACTTATACGGACTTATCTTTTTTCACTTGCGACAAAGATATATGTCTAGACGCAATGCATATTTTCAACTATCTGACTGGAGGCACTCCGCCGTCAGACTTACGCAAGATTACGCTTTCACCGCTAAGCCTGCGGGGAAAAGTCATTTCTTTAATTGAAAATGAAATTGCCAACGCCCAAAAAGGAAAGCCGGCTCATATCTGGGCAAAGATGAACGCTCTGGTCGACTCTTGCATAGTCGATGCTTTATACCGAGCCTCCCGTGCCGGTGTTTCCATTGACCTTTTGGTACGAGGGATTTGTGTTTTACGCCCGGGGACAAAAGGCTTATCGGAAAATATTCGGGTTAAAAGCATCACCGGCCGCTTTTTGGAACACGCACGGATTTTTTGTTTTGGCGACGGCCACGAACTTCCTTCCAAAAAAGCCAAAGTTTATATTTCTTCTGCCGACTGGATGTATAGAAATATGCTTGAACGGGTGGAAACTTTAATTCCGATTACCGACGAAGCCATTCATTACCGGATAATGAACGAAATCATGGGTGCAGAGATAAAGGACAAAGCGCAAAGCTGGATTTTGGATAAAGATATGC
>JAFWAG010000031.1 GCA_017507765.1 Alphaproteobacteria bacterium
CATATGTATCTACATACTCCTTATACTTACTTTATCTGTCTAAATTAAATCGCATAAACAAACAGTCCCTACCTTCTTCGTAAGCAACTGCCGCCTACCCAATCTAATCTCTTCAATATACAAACTTGTCAAAGAACAAAAACCTGCTTCATCGACCGACATCGTCGTGCCGAAAGGTTTACTCGCTTTTTTTTGAAAGCGTCTCGATTAGAACCAATCGAGGTAGCGGAATATATGCATATCAAAACGTCTTGGCAAGTACTTTTTTTACTTTTTTTTATTTTTTTATAAAAAGCAAGGAAAACTGCGCTTTACAGAAGGCAAAAATCTTTTCATAAAACCTCTTTTTTGCGATTTGGCAGAAGAAACTTTCTTTATTTTAGGATAAAATCAGCTTTTATTTTTCGTATTTACGGGGAAAACGAATCGCTTTTTGCTAGACATCGATTTTTCCCGCCTTATAAATAGAGTACTTTATTGATGATTTAAGGCGATAAATATAATGGCACTGACACCTACGATAACGAAATATATGATGCGGCACTTTTTGGTGTCTTTTTTCGGCGTTCTGTTTATTTTGCTGGCTTTAACTTTTCTGTTCGACTTCATTGAGCTGATGCGCAGAACGGCTTCCAGACCGAATGTTACGATTCAATATGTACTGGAAATGACGGCTTTGAAGCTGCCTTCCATGCTGCATATTTTATTGCCTTTTGTGGTGCTTATAAGTTCTTTGTTGGTATTTTGGCGGCTATCCAAAAGCCATGAGCTGATTATTATCCGAGCTGCCGGAGTCTCTGTATGGCAATTTATTGCCCCCATGTTAATTGCGACTTTTGTTATCGGAGTCC
This sequence comes from Alphaproteobacteria bacterium, assembly GCA_017507765.1. Taxonomy (GTDB): domain Bacteria; phylum Pseudomonadota; class Alphaproteobacteria; order CACZRW01; family CACZRW01; genus RGIG5556. The sequence continues at coordinate 852 of JAFWAG010000031.1, forward strand.
TTAATATTACGGCGTTTAATCCTTTGGCCGCAGCAACATATAAAAATTATGAAAGGCTGGAAGACCGTTTTGGTATGAGTTCGGCGAATCCTTTGAATATTTCCAATCAAGGGCTATGGCTGAAGGAAACAAGAGACAACACTCAGTACACTATTCATGCCGGAAAAATCAAACAAACGGAAAAAGCTTTGCAAATGGAGGACATGAGCATCTTTGAAACTGATGCGAATGACCGTTTCTTGAGGCGTATTGAAGCCGCCAAGGGTACTTTGAAAGATCATAAGTTTTATTTGGAAAACGCTTGGATAATGGAAGTAGGAAAAGCGGCTTTATTTAAAGAAAAATTGGAGATTGAAACAATTTTATCCTTAAATAAGATTCAAGATAACTTTTCTTCTCCGGAAACGGTTTCTTTTTGGACGTTGCCGGATTTCATAAAGTTTTTTGAACAAACCGGATTTTCCCCCTTAAAGCATCAACTGCATTGGTATTCGTTAATAGCTTCACCGCTGTTTTTATGCGCCATGGTTTTGATTGCGGCGGTTTTCTCTTTGAACACCAATCAGCGGCAAGGCGGGATTTTTTTGCAAACCGCATTGGGGATTTCTGCCGGCTTTATCTTATTTTTCCTTTCTAAGGTCTCTTATGCTTTTGGTTCGTCTGCCAGTATACCTTTATTCTTAGCAGTATGGAGTCCTTCCCTGATTGCAATTCCTTTGTGTTTATTCGCTCTTTTACACCGAGAGGACGGCTGATGACAAAACTTAACCCTTTGTTGGTGGGATTTTGCGGAATCCTTTTGATTACGCTTTGGCATATTCTGACGCTTTATACAAACGGCGTTAATTTGTTTTTTGATGAAGCTCAATATTGGAACTGGGCAAAAAATCTTGATTTTGGCTATTATTCAAAGCCTCCCTTTATTGCGTGGGCAATTGCCGCAACCACCGGAGTCTGTTCGGATACCGAACCGTGTATCCGCTTAGCTTCTCCGTTGGCGCATATGATGACGGCGATTGCTTTGCTGTTTATCGGGAAAAAGCTTTTTTCCAAAAAAGCGGGTATGTGGAGTGCACTTATATATATCACCCTGCCCGGAGTTTCTTTTTCGAGTCTTTTAATTTCTACAGACCCGTTTTTGCTGATGTTTTGGGCGTGGGGTCTCTTCTTCCTTATCCATGCCTTAGAAGAAAATGCTTGGAAATGGTGGTTGGCTTTGGGAGTCTGCTTCGGGTTTGGTATGCTTTCCAAATATGCCATGCTGTTTTTTATTCCGGGAGTTTTAGTCTTCTTGGCTTGGGAAAAGAAACTTCTTCCGGCTTTAAAAAATATTAAATTATGGGTGAGCTTCGGAGTCGGATTGGGATTTTATCTGCCGAATGTGTACTGGAATTATCTGCATTCTTTCGTCAGCTATGCCCACACCAAGGATAATGCTAATTTAGCAGGGTCTTTATTCCACCCGTTGCAAATGCTTGAGTTCATCGGTTCGCAATTCGGAGTCTTCGGGCCGATTTTGTTCGCCGTGCTTTTAGTTATGATAGTTAAAATACGCTCCATAAAAGATACAAACATTCGCTTTTTATTATCTTTTACTTTGCCGGTTTTGGCGGTCATGACCGTGGAAGCGTTTTTATCCCGAGCAAATGCAAACTGGGCGGCAAGTGCTTATGTTTCCGCTACGGTTGCGGTTACAGGGTGGTTGTTAGCAAATAAGAAAGATGCTTGGGTGCGGGCTTCTTTCATCTTACATATAATAGTTGCGGCTTTGTTATACAGTAATGCGTACCTTTGGTTTGATAACCCGAAACTGGATATTATGAAAAGAGCCAAAGGTTGGGACGAAGCCGGACGGCAAATAAGTCTGTTACAACAGGAAAATCCGCAAATCTTGCTTTTGGCAGACGAAAGAAAAATCCTGACGCCTTTGCTTTATTATGTACGCCCCTTCCCTGAGACGGTTTATAAGTGGAATCCTGCCGGACGGATTAAAGACCATTATGACTTAACCACAGACCTTAATTCCGCAATCGGAAAAGATTTTCTGGTGCTTACCCGCTTTGCTCCGGCGAAAGATTTTTCCTGTTGTTTTGAAAAAGTAACCGAGCTGGAGCCGATAAATATTGCTATTTATCCTGATTACAGTCTTAATCTTAAGCTATACAAATTGGAAAACTTTAAAGGATATCCAAAATGAACCGTATGGAAAAAAAGCTTTATATCACAAGCCTTATAGCCGCTTTTGTTTTAATCGCCATATCGCAGGTCGATTTATGGATAAGCGGACTGTTTTATAATACGCAAACCGCTTTTCCCCTTCGGTATGAGCCTTTTTATGCTTTTATCCATAAAGAATGGCCGATATGTATATATGCTTTGCTGGCTTTAACCGCAGGATTGTGGCTTAGCGGCAAAATCAAAAAAAATGCCGTGTTCGCCATAAAGAATAAAACTTTCGTCTTTGTTATGGCTTCTTTTGTGCTTATTCCCGGATTAATCGTAAACGGTATTTTTAAATGCTTGTGGGGACGAGCCAGACCAAATCAAATCATAGAGTTCGGCAGAGATAAAGACTTCAGCGCACCTTTGGTAATTGCCGGACAATGCGGAAGTAATTGTTCATTTCCTTCCGGTCATGCCGCTTTGGCTTTTTGGACGATAGCGTTGGCTTTAATCCTGCCAAAGAAAATACGCCCTTACGGAGTGGTTGCAGCTTTGGCAATGGGAGTCGTAGTAAGCTATGCCCGCATCGCTCAGGGAGCGCACTTCTTTACCGACACCATGTTTTCTTTGGTAATCGTTGTGCCGTTGGTATTCCTGATGTGGAAGCGCATGGGCTTAGATAAAGACTAAAGCCTATAACCTTTAGTCATTATAAACACCTGATAACCTTTTATATTCTTTAAGGCTATTGACTTTAAAAGCTCTATATCTTATCAATCAGTACCTTTTTAGTCCGATATGCTTTTTCCGGAGTCGTGCTGATGTTTAAAATAAATAAAATGACCCAGTATTCCGTTTCTATCCTATCTTCGTTGGAAGAAGGAGCGGTTTTAAGCGTACCGGATATCGCCATAAAAACTTTAATTCCGGTACCGACGGTGGCAAAGCTGAGCAAAACTTTGCAAAAGAAAGGCTTTATGACGTCGGTAAGAGGAGCGGGAGGCGGATACACCCTATCCCGACCATTGGCAAAAGTAAGTGTGGCGCAAATAATTGAAGCTTTGGAAGGGCCGATAACTATTGCTTCGTGTATTGAAAGCTCTAACTCTTGCAGTTTAAGCCAAAGCTGTTCCCGCCGTTTGAACTGGTTGAAAGTAAATCAGGTGTTAAATGATGCGTTAAGTCAGCTTTCTTTGGCGGAAATGTCCGGCTCTCAGAGGTGTAAAGATGTCTGAAACCGCAAATGCAAAAGATATTGAAAAGCAGTTGGAGGAACTGACACAGTCTCCGTATAAATACGGCTTTTCCGTAGATATGGAAAGCGAGTCGGCTCCTATCGGTATCAATGAAAATATTATCCGCTTTATTTCGGCAAAGAAAAATGAACCGGAATGGTTGCTTGAGTTCCGCTTGAAAGCATACCGCCACTGGCTGACGATGAAAGAGCCTCATTGGGCGAAAGTTTCCTATCCGCCGATTGATTATCAGGATATTTATTATTATTCGGCTCCAAAGACAAAGAATGCTCCCAAAAGCTTAGATGAAGTCGATCCGGAACTTTTAAAAATGTATGATAGGCTTGGCGTTCCTTTAAGAGAAAGAGAAGCCTTGGCAGGTGTCGCTGCGGTTGATGCCGTGTTGGACAGTGTGTCGGTTACCACTACATTTAAAGAAAAGCTCGCCAAAGAAGGGATTATCTTTTGTTCTATTTCCGAGGCAGTACAAAACCACCCTGATTTAGTGAAAAAGTATCTGGGTTCGGTCGTTCCTTATACCGATAATTTCTTTGCCTGTTTGAATTCGGCAGCCTTTTCGGACGGGTCGTTTGTGTATATCCCGAAAGGAGTTCGCTCTCCGATGGAGCTTAGCACTTATTTTCGGATTAATGCTATGCGTACCGGACAGTTTGAGCGGACTTTAATTATTGCCGATGAAGATTCCTATGTCTCTTATTTGGAAGGCTGTACCGCTCCGCAAAGAGATGAAAATCAACTGCACGCCGCTATTGTGGAAATTGTCGTCATGGACAGAGCCGAAGTTAAATACTCAACCGTGCAAAACTGGTATCCAGGAGATAAAGACGGAAACGGCGGGATTTATAACTTTGTTACCAAACGAGGGCTATGCGCCGGCGAAAAAGCAAAACTTTCGTGGACGCAGGTCGAAACCGGCTCCGCAATTACGTGGAAATATCCCAGCTGTATTCTGAAAGGGGATAATTCCGTGGGTGAGTTTTATTCCGTTGCCTTAACCGCAAATCATCAACAGGCAGACACCGGAACCAAAATGATTCATGTCGGCAAGAATACCTCCTCTACCATTATCGCTAAAAGCATATCCGCCGGAAAATCGCTGAGTGCTTATCGTGGGTTGGTAAAGATGAGCAAGAATGCCGAAAATGCCCAGAACTTTTCCCGCTGTGATAACTTGCTTATCGGCAATGAGTGTAAAGCTTACACTATTCCGGTTATGGAAAGCTTTAATAAGACGGCTCGGATAGGACATGAAGCAACAACTTCCAAAATATCCGAAGAACAGCTGTTTTATTGTCAGCAAAGAGGACTTTCTTCCGAAGCCGCAATATCGTTAATCGTTAACGGCTTTTGTAAGGAAGTCATGCAACATCTGCCTATGGAGTTCGCAGTGGAAGCAACTCGTTTAATCAGCGTAAGTCTGGAAGGTCCCAGCGTGGGTTAGCCTCTAAAGAAAAAGGAGAAAAAAATGGCTTGGTTTAAAATAACTAATCTGGACGCAGGAACCGGAGACAAACAAATCCTTTCGGATTTCAATCTGGAAATAAAACCGGGGGAAGTACACGCAATCATGGGTCCGAACGGTACCGGTAAAAGTACTTTGACCAATGTTATATGTGGAAATCCAAAATACACGGTAAGCAAAGGAAATATAGAGTTTAAAGATAAGGATATTTTATCTTTGCCGCCGGAAGAACGTGCGGGAATGGGGATTTTCCTTGGCTTCCAAAATCCGATAGACATTCCCGGAGTCTCGGTAATGACTTTTCTTAAATATGCAACAAATGCTCAACGGGCTTTTAAAGGCTTGGAACCCTTGGACGCCCCTTCCCTGTTAAAGAAAGTAAAGTTACGGGCGCAGGCCTTGGGTATCAGTGATGCCATGCTGAAACGATATTTAAACGTCGGCTTTTCCGGCGGAGAGAAAAAACGGATTGAAACTTTGCAAATGACTATGCTGGAACCTGATTTCGCTATTTTGGACGAAATGGATTCCGGATTGGATATTGATGCTTTGAAAGTAGTGGCCGAAGGCGTAAACGTTTTAAAAAGTCCGGAACGCTCTTTCTTGCTAATCACCCATTATGACCGCCTTTTAACGTATATAGAACCTGATGTTGTGCATATTATGGTCGCGGGAAAAATCGTCCGCTCCGGCGATAAAAGCTTAGCTAAAGAGCTGGAAGAAAAAGGTTATGCGGAGCTTATCAATGCCTGAGGAAACCTTAATAATAAAAGCCGGAAGTAAGCAAACGGTTTGGGAAGATGCGCCGATATCCCGCCGGATAATCGTGGAAAGCGGAGCAAAACTTTTACATTATCGGTTGCAGGAAATGCCTTTAACCCAAACAAACAACAGTGAAACAATTATTGAGGTGCAGGAAAATGCCGTTTATGAAAGCTTTATCTTGCAAACCGGAGCGGAAAAATCTTTCCTTAAAACCGTTGTAAATCTGGTCGGCGAAAAAGCAAGTGCCTTTATCGGCGGGATTTATTTAGCCGCAGGAAAACAAAAGCTGCGCTTGGAAACAGAAGTTTATCACAAGGCGGAAAATACCATATCGGAACAACAGGTTCGGGGAGTCGCCGCAGATAATGCCGAAGGTGAGTTTGTCGGCTTGATTGATGTTGCCGGCGGTGTCAAAGCTATCATCGGCAACCAAATGCACAAGGCTTTAATGCTGTCCGAAACTGCCGGCGTGAAATGTGTGCCGGAATTGGCGATTGCTTCCGAAGATGTAAAGTGTACTCATGGTTCAAGTATAGGAATGCTTGATGAAAACCAACTGTTTTATCTGCAAAGCAGAGGAATACCGCTTTCCCAAGCTCGCTTTATCCTGACCAGTGCTTTTCTGGCAGAGATTTTAAATACGATAACCGAAGAAAACTGTCTGCAAAACTTTAGGCAAAAGGTGGAAACATGGCTCTTTGTGAATATGAAATAAGTCCGTGGAAAAAAGATTTCCCGATTTTAAACTCTACCTTCATAAACAAAAATCCTTTGGTATATCTGGATAGTGCGGCTTCGGCGCAGAAACCGGAATACGTCCTTAACACCTGCCGGAAAAACTATGAAACCGAATATGCCAATGTGCATAGAGGGATTCATCATCTTTCCGAAGAAGAAACCGCTAATTTTGAAGCCGCCCGCATAAAGGTGCAAAACTTTATCAAAGCAAAAAGTCCCAAAGAAATCATCTTTACCCGTGGGGCTACCGAGTCGTTAAATCTTGCCGCCAATACCTTGGGCAAAAAGATTTTAAAAGAAGGCGACGAGGTTATTATCTCTTTAATGGAACACCATGCCAATATCGTGCCTTGGCAGCTGTTGCAAGACGAAAAAAACATCACCATTAAAGTAATTCCCGTAAATGATGACGGCTCTTTGGACTATGACGCTTTTGTAAACCTTTTATCGCCAAAGACCAAACTGGTGGCGGTTACGCATATGTCAAATGTGCTTGGCACCATAAATCCGGTAAAGGAAATTACCGCCAAAGCTCATGAAGCCGGAGCTATTGTACTTTTGGACGGGAGCCAGTCGGTTACTCATTTTCCCATTGATGTAACGGATATCGGCTGTGATTTCTTTGCTTTCTCCGGTCATAAACTTTATGCCCCAACCGGTATCGGCGTTTTATACGGACGAGAAGAAGTACTGGAAGACTTACCGCCATGGCAAGGCGGCGGAGATATGATTAAATCCGTTACGATGGAAAAAAGCGTATGGGCAGATATACCGGCCCGCTTTGAAGCCGGAACACCGTCAATTGTGCAGGCTATCGGTTTGGGGGCAGCGATAGATTATCTTAACTCTATCGGTATGGAGAATATTCACGCTTTTGAACAAAACGTCTTTAACTTCATGTATGACGAAGTGAAAAAGATTCCCGGTGTCCGTATACTTGGCAACGCTCCGCATAAAGGCGGACTGGTATCTATGGTAATGGAAAATGCTCATCCGCAGGATATTTCCATGATTTTAAATCAAATGGGTATTGCAGTTCGAGTCGGACATCATTGTGCGCAGCCGATTACCGAACGCATGGGAGTTACATCTTCATGCCGAGCCAGTCTTGGACTTTATAACGGCAGGAAAGATGTTGAAGCTTTGGTGGCAGGACTTTGGAAAGTAAAGGAGATGCTGTAATGAGCGAGAACTTTTCCGTTACCGTGGGAGAGCCTTTACCGGAATGGACTACTCCGGCAACCAGAAAAGATATTCTTCCCTTTATCGAAGAAGTCAAAGACCCTGAACTCTTTATGAATATTGTCGATTTGGGGCTGATATACGGAATTGATATCGATGATAAAGGAAACGTGGAAATTGAAATGACGGTAACGGCTCCTGGCTGTCCCGTTGCTGATGAAATGCCAAAAATGATTGCCGATTCCGTGGTTAAAGCCGATGGTGTGGGATTAGTAACCGTAAAGCTTCTTTGGGAGCCGCCTTGGGAATTGCAGATGCTTAGCGACAAAGCTAAAATGGATTTCGATTTATTCTGAATAAAAGGACGCTCTTATGCTACTTGCCGTAGACATCGGAAATACAAATATCGGACTTGCCGTCTTTGACGGAGAGGAAATTGTAAAAAAAATAAAAACTCCCGCCGATACAAATCTTACGCATGAAGACTATCAACGGATTTTCACCGATGCCATTAACGGATATGAAATAACCGAAGCCGTAATGGGAAGCGTGCTTGCCGAACTTACTTTACCGGTTAAAAACGCTTTAGAAGATATGGTTTTGACGGTTTTTGAAGTAACCTCGGATACATATTGCGGCTTTGCTATGTCATCAGATAAATCCGTAAAAAAAGGGGCGGATATTCTGGCGACAAACTGTGCCGCATATAATCTTTACGGCGATTGCATAGTCGTTGACGCCGGAACGGCAACCACCTTGCAAATCATGGATAAAGGCGTATTTATCGGCTGTGTTATCGCTCCGGGTATGCTTATGGGGGCAAGAGCGTTACATGAGTTTACTTCTTTGTTACCGCTGATTGAACTTAAAAAGCCCCAAAAATGCTGGGGTATGAATACCGTTGAATGTATGGAAGCAGGGATTTTTTACGGTCATGCCGCAATGATTGAAGGAATGATAAGCCGAATTGAAGAAGAAGCCGGACATTCCTTTAAAACCATAGGAACCGGCGGAACTATTCCGGAATTGATAAGCATTATGAAACGACCTTTAGACATCGTTGATTACGATTTAATTTATAAAGGCTTAAAAATTATTTATGATTTAAACTCTAAGAAATCTTAAAGGAGCAGATGATGACCGTACAATATACAATTGATGATATTGTTGAAAACTTCGCTTTCATAGATGATTGGGAAGAAAAATACCGCTATCTTTTAGAACTTGGGGACTTTTTGGAACACATGAACGAAGAAGACAAAACCGAAATCAATAAAGTGGACGGTTGTACCAGTCAGGTATGGCTGAAATCCCGCCTTGCTAAAGATGAAGACGGATATTCCCGCCTGTATTTCCAAGCCGACAGCGATGCCCATATTGTCAGAGGATTGATTGCGGTTTTACTGGCTATTTATAACGGGAAAATGCCTAAAGACATCATTTCTATAGATACGGAAGGCATATTCACCAAGCTTGGCTTGCAAGAAAACTTAAGCCCAACACGAAGAAACGGCTTTTTCTCTATGGTTAAACGAATTCAAGATACTGCGGTAATGGTAAAATGACGAAAAGTAATCTTTCATCTTTTAAAGACTTTTTCTTAAACCCTTGGGCGTTAATCTGCTTTATCGCTTTTTACGCCGCTTTGGGTTTGGCGTGGCTTTATTTCGGCAATTTCTGGGCGTTGGGATTTAACAGTCTGTGGGGAATGTTCGCCTTTCTGCCGTGGATTTTAGCCGTATTTATCCCTTGTCTGTTATTGGGAATGTGGGCGGATAATCCAACCGTAAAATGCTCTAAACGATTTTTGTATGCTTTCTTGTTTATCTGCTTTTTATTTGCGGCTTCTTTTCCCATATGGATAGCGGTAAATTACACCGGCCCCGTTGATAACAGCCTTATTTTTGCTTCTTATGCCGTGTCTGTTATGCTGAGCGCAATATTCATCGGTATAGCAGATTGCTGTTCATATTTATTTAAGAATCAAATCCTTAACCTGATTTTAGCAATAGCAATCGGAATTATATTTGCCTATGCCAGCGGCCCCTATTTCATGCCGCTTATCCAAGGATTGCTTTTGCCGTCAGCGATGATTTATTTTCCGGCGGCTCTGGTGTTAGTTCTGTTTATATCTTATCTCCGCTATTCCCCGATTAAAGCAGGAAGACGGACGGTGGAAATAATTTCGGCGGCGGTGATTTTCCTAAGCCTTAATATTATCGTTAAGCCTTTGGATAATTATGTTTTTGCAGATTTAACCAAAAACGGCCTTTATTCTTTGACGGCTTCGTCTAAGTCCGCAGTACAAACGCTGAAAGCTCCGATTACGATTATGCTGAAAAGTTCGCCGGAGTTCGCCGAATACACAAACGCTTTAAGAAAGCTCTTACAAAGCTATGAAAAAGCCGCAAATAATAATATCACCATAAAAGAATATCCGAATGTAAGCGGAGAAACAATTTCTTTGGCAATCATGGACGATACCGACAAACATAAAGAAATCCAAAACTTGGACGGATACGGAAGTGCGGCTTTGGAAAATGCAATAACCTCGGCAATTTTGGAAGTTGCAGGAAACTCTAAGAAAACTATTGGTCTGATATCTTCTTTGCCGATAGACGGGCAGCATGAAAACTTTAATCCGGCAAAAAATATTCCCAGATGGGAAGTAATGAAACAAATCAGGGAACGCTTTAACGTTGCGGTTATTTCTCCGGACGAAGATAAAATCCCCGAAAATATTGATGTTTTATTATTGATAAATCCGAAAAACTTTTCGGAAAGCTTTAAACAATCCCTTGATAATTTCATCATGACCAAGGGGAAAATGTTGGTATTCCTAGACCCTTTGCCGGAAGCGGAAAAAGCCTATCCAGAAGCGGCACTGCCGGGGGCGATTACAGCTCATGACTGGTTTACGAACTTAGGCTTTAAGTTCCATGGGGATAAAATTGTGGCGAATCCCGAAAATGCCCGCAAAGTATTAAAAGACGGAAAGCTGATTGATTACATCGTCCGCTTATGTATTCCGAAAAGTGATTTTAATAATAATGATGCTTTGATGAAAAATCTTCAGCAGATAAATATTACTTCTTCGGGATATTTTGAAATTATTCCCAAAGATAACTTGGTAGTAACGCCTTTATTTACTTCCGGAGTCGATTCCGGTGTCTTTGCTCTTTCGGAGATACTTGCTGATAACAATCCAAATACTTTGGCGAAAAAATATACTCCGGACGATAACGACTATATTCTGGCGTTAAGAGTAACCGGAACGCCGGAAAGTATGTATAAGGAAGGAGTAAAAGCCTCTAATCCCGTTGATATTATGCTATTTGCGGATAGCGATATCCTCTATGACCAGTTTTGGATATTGCCGAAAGAAGGAGCTTTTGCCGATAACGGAGATATGGTCTTAGATGCTTTGGAAAATCTTTCCGGCTCACCTTCTTTGGCTGATTTGCGGACAAAGCAAAAGCAAACCTTGGATTTAATCATGATAAAAGACCCTGTAACCAAAAGGAATATTTCCCTTTTGGCGTTAATTCCGCTTCCCGGAATAGTGGTTTTGGTATGGGGCATTTTTCTTTGGCAAAGGAGATTCCGTAATGACAGCAAATAACCGCCGTATGTATGTTTTAATCTTTGGGGCTGTTTTAAGTGCTATTATTGCGGCTTTTATGACTTTTTCCGATGCCTTGGCTCCCAAACCGGCAATGAAAGTATTTCCGGATTTAAAGCTTAAAAAAGCCGATATCATCGCCGTAAATATTGATTATAAAAACTCGGTTATAACTCTTATCAGCGATAATATAGGCGGCTGGTATGTCGGAGAAATGGACGGTTATCCCGCTTTAAAAGCCAGAGTAGAAACCTTATTTACGGATTTAGAAAATCTGGAATTGGCAGAAATAAAGACTTCTGATGCGGCAAAGTATCCGGAACTGTGGGTGAATGACGTTAATCAGGAAGGAGCGCAGGGCAAAAGGATTTCTTTGGTCGGTAAAGATGGCAATATCATTGCCAACCTGACCGTAGGTAAAACCGAAGGCGATAAGATTTTTATCCGCAAAAACAATGATGCACAGGTGTGGCTTGCCAAAGGAAAGCTTGATATTTCCGGCAATATTACTTCTTGGGTGGAAGAACCTTTGTTTCCGGTTACCGCCAATCAGATACGGAAAATAACTCTTACCGATGTTGCCGTACAGCCGGAAGAAGAACTGATTTTCACCAGAGAAACGGCGGAAGTACCCTTTTCTTTTACTTCCAATGCAAAGATGAAGCTTAAAATCATTCCCGAAGACGGAACCCGCATTGCCGGAGCTTTTCAAGACCTTGTCTTTATCAATGCCCGCATGATAAATGAACTTAACAGCGAGGAAGCAACGCTTACCACCATATTTAAAACCGAAGCGGAAACCGAAAACGGAGATATATTCGGGCTTAATTTTATTAACTTTAACGATGAAATATGGTTTCAGACTTTTTCTTCCGTAGCGGAAGTTAATGAAAAGCAAGGCGGGTGGTTATATAAAATAACTCCGCAAAAGCTTATTTCTTTACTGCCTCCGCCGGCAATGGAAGATGAGCCATAAAAGGTTGCCGTTTAGTTAGATTTCTTCTTCATTTCGGCAATTTTCCAAAGCTTTACGAGCGTCTTCATAGGAGAAGCCGGCACGTCCGAGCTTTGCCAAATCCTTGGTATAGTTATCCGGATTTTTGCCAAGCCCATGCTTTTTTGCCCAGCGCAAAGCTGCTTCTTCATCTTCGGCAGAGGATAAATCCAAAGCGGAAATTATATCTTCGCCGATGCCGTTTTCTGCCAGTTTTAAACGGATAAAGCTTTGGGAACGGGAGGAATTACGCAAGCGGCGAACCAGATTTTCCGCATACCGTTTATCGTCCAAATAGCCGTAAGACTGCATCTTGGCAACCACTTCATCTATCCAAGATGATGCTTCCGGTGGTACATCGGCTCCCAAACGGCGGCTTTTTTCCACTCTTTGCCGTAAAATCCGTTGCAAGTTAAAGGAAGAACTGTCATAACGCCCTAGATAATAAAGGGCGATGTTTTCTAACCTTTTTGCGGTAATGCTTTTTTGCTTTTTTTCCATGATGATATCTTTTACCATATTCAACGCTTTTACGAAAAGGAGTTTTCTCAAATGACTGATTTTATCCGGCCTTTTATGCTTAGCGACGGCTTGTTCAGAGGTATAATAACCCGAACCGGCGGTATAATGCAGGAAATAAACAAACGCAAAGAATATCCTGAACCGGTAGCCTTATTGCTTTCGGAAGCAATAACTTTGACGGCGTTATTGTCCTCTGCCCTTAAATATGAAGGTGTCTTTACTTTGCAGATAAAGGGAGACGGCGCAGTTAAAACTTTGGTCGTAGATGAAACAAGCGACGGAGGTATTCGTGCCTATGCCCGCTTTGAGGAAGAAGAATTGGATAAAGTAGCGCCCGAAAGCATTAAAAACCGTGGGTCGGTGCCGGCTTTGTTGGGCGGCGGTTACATGGTGTTTACCATGGATAATTCCGACGGAAGCGAACGATATCAAGGTATGGTGGAATTAGAAGGAAGTACTTTGGCGGAATGTGCTCATAAATATTTCCAACAGTCAGAACAGATAGAAACCGCAATCAAAATCGCCGTAGCGGCTCCGCATGAGGATAATCCATGGAAAAGTGGCGGAATGCTTTTGCAAAGAATGCCCGAAAGCGGTGGAAATAAAGAAATTCAAAAAAGCGAAGAAGAAATCGAAGATGAATGGAATACCGATGTTATCTTAATGGGAAGTTTGACGGATAAAGAAATCCTTGATGATGCTTTGACTCCGGAAAATATTTTATACCGCTTGTACCATGAACAAGATACCCGAGTCTTTGATGAAAAAAGCTTACATTTTGAATGCCGTTGTTCTCGGTCGAGGATTGTCGGGGTTTTAAAAAGCTTTGCCGAAAAAGACTTAAAGGAAATGCAAAAGGACGGCAAAATCAGCCTTACTTGCGAGTTCTGCGGCACAACCTATGATGTCGATGAAAAAGATTTAAAAGCTTAAAGATTAAGGAGAAAAATATGCGCTTTTTATTGTCGGCCTTTTTGGGCTTAGGTTTATTGTGTTCTGTAGCCTCGGCAGCAGAAAATCCTGCCGCTTTAACCTTAAAAGTTAAAAATGTCGAGGTAATTTCCGATTATGCGGCAACGGGAGCTGATAACATTGACGGAACAATGAAACCTTCGCCAAAAGAGACTATTCGCCAATGGTTGGAAAGTGCATATCTTCCCGAAGGTAAAGGAACCGATACCGCAAAGTTTATAATTAAAAGCGCTTCCATTACCGAAGAACTTGTTAAATCCGAAAGTTTTTTCAGTGAAGATGCTTTTAAATATAAAGCAAACTTTATCTTGGAAATTGAAATTATCGGGGCTGATAACAAGATAAAAGCCAGAGCAATTACCAAATCATGGGGTGTGCGTACCGTTTCAACAGAAACCACTATTACCGAAAGAGAAAAAATCTGGCAGGAAATGGTGCATAAATTGCTGGAAAATCTGGCAACCCAAACCGATAACGAAATGAAGAACGGATTTAAAGAATATTTAAAGCCATAAAAATTAACCGCTCGGCTTTTTATAACCGAGCGGCGATTTATTCTTTTAAAAATGGCGGATTATTCCATACCTAAAGCACGCTTATAGGTATCAAGTAAGAAGTCGTTTTCTTCTCTTTCCGACGGGTCCATTTTCCGAAGGCGGACAATCTGGCGCAAGATTTTGATGTCATAACCGGAACCTTTGGCTTCGGCATAAACTTCTTTTATATCCCCAGCAATACCTTCTTTTTCTTCTTCCAAACGCTCTATCCTTTCAATAAAGGAAACCAAACGTCCGGCATCTATACCGCCTTGTATCTCTGCATCTGACATGATTTATCCCTCCTTAAAATCGTTAAAGGTTATGACTATAATTCAGCGGAAACCGCTTCGTCAGCAACTACCGGAGCGGCAGCCAACGGGTTGCGGCCTCTGGCAATGACAACCGCTTTTTCTAAATCAGCCTCGCGGCACAATCCTAAGGTTACCGGATTACGGGGCTTGATATTTATTATATTCTTATGCGTCTTTTCACGAATGGCTTTGATAGACGGCTTGGTCGTTCCAACCAATTTGCAGATTTGCGCATCGGAAAGTTCCGGATGATTGCGAACCAACCACATTATTGCGTCCGGACGGTCGCCACGACGGGAAACCGGCGTATACTTTGCATTTTTATTGCGAACGGCAATGCTGGCTTCGTTTTCCAACAAAACCAAACGAGCGGTTTCATCAGCTTCACAACGAGCAATTTCTTCTTTGGTAAGCTGGCCATTCAAAAGCGGGTCTAAGCCAACAATGCTGCCCGAAACGTCTCCGTCAGCCATGGCTTGAATCTCTAAAGAATGGAGACCGCAAAACTCAGCAATCTGGTCAAAGGTAAGCGACGTATTGTCAATAAGCCATACAGCAGTGGCTTTGGGCATCAACGGTAACGGCATAATTAAATCCTTCCAAACAAAACAATTAAAAAATTAACCGTGCAGACCGGGTTCCCCCTATGCCTGCCCGCCGGATAAAATAACAATAACGGCGGAAATATTTATCTTGGAAAAGATAATAAAGCCACTGCATAAAAATAGCAAGAAACTTTCTGTCTGTATGGATTAGTCTTCCACAAACTGCTTGATAAAGTACAAAACCTCTCGCCGAGAGTACGGCGGAGTGAACTTTTCCAAAGCCATATCCAAAGCTTTTGCGATTTCCCTGTCCGTAGCTTGCTCATATATATCTTTGATTTCCTTTTTAAAGGCTTCCTGCTCGGTAGCCGAAGAAAGGCATAAAAGGTCTTTATCTTCGGCGGCGTTTTTACGGTTAATCGCTTCTGCTTCTTCAAGCCAAGACATTTTAAAACTCCCCTGCAAACGGTTTAAGAACTCTGGGCAATACGCCTAAAGCTGTCGATATAGCCATGCCATAATTGGTTATCGGGACACCTCGGCGTTCGCATTCGTGTATCCGCCGGAGCATTTCCAACTGACCAAGCATACAGCCGCCGCAATGGACAACCAAAGAATAACGTTCTAAATCTGCCGGAAAATCATGACCGGAAGAAAAAGAAAACTTTAATTCATGACCGGTAAGCGCCCGAATTAAGTTCGGTATTTTTACCCGCCCGATGTCATCGCCTTGCGCATGATGCGAGCAAGCTTCCGCAATTAAAACTTCATCGTCGGGCTGTAAGCGGGAAATCGTTTCCGCACCTTTGACCAAAGAGGCAAGCTCTCCTTTAAAACGAGCGAATAAAAGCGAAAAGGTTGTAAGCGGAATATTATCCGGAACCGCCGCCGCAACTTCCTTTAAGGCTTGGGAATCCGTAATAATCAAATCAGGTTTACGGTTTAAAAGCTCCGGAGTTACGCTTTGGGAAACCAGTGCATAAGCATGATTATCCAAAATCTCTCGGATAACTTGAACCTGCGGAAGAATTAAACGCCCTGCCGGAGCGGAAGAATCTATCGGGGCAATACAGGCAACGGTTTCTTCTTGGCGAACCAACCCTGCCAAAAGCGTCTTTTTATTTTTAAAGCTTTCCGGAACATTCCGGATAATAAGCTCTTTTAAAGCTTCGATACCTTCGCCGGTCAAAGAGGAAACCGAAATGTCTATGCCCTCGCCCTCTTGCGGTAAGGATTTTGAAGGAGCTTTATCCGCTTTGTTACGGACAATAAGGTAAGGTATTTGCAAAGATTTTAAACGGCTTAACAGATTTTGTTCAAATTCGCCGAGTCCGGTTTCATCGGTAACCAACAAAACCATATCCGTACGCCACAAAACTTTATCGGTGGCGGCGATGCGCTTTTTACCAAGGTCGCCTTCATCATCAAAGCCTGCGGTATCATAAAAAGTTACCGGCCCAAACGGCAAAAGCTCGTAATGCTTTACAACCGCATCGGTTGTGGTACCGGCAACATCAGAGACTATGGATACTTCCTGACCGATTATGGCATTAAGCAAAGATGACTTGCCGACATTACGTCTGCCCGCCAACGCAATTAAAAGACGGTTGCCTTTCGGAGCAGTTTGTGTGTGTCCCGTATCCTCAGCCATCAATCAGCATCGTTTCAACCCGAACCAACGGGATTTCCGAAAGACGGAAGGAAAGATTGTCTATCTGTTCTTCTTCCGCTTCCAAAATTACTGCCGAGGTAAACAAAGAACGTCCCCGAAAAGGAACCGATACTCTGGAAATAATCAACAACTTATGCGCCTGTAAAATCTCTTCGACTTTTGCGGCGATTTGCTCTTTATCCATTACGGCAATGGACATAAGAGCAACTTTTCTTTCCGTTGAAGCCACGTTTTTCTCCTTTTCCCGATGACTATTTACCGGACTTGGCGGTAATGACTTCTATGCCGCCCATATAAGGACGTAAAACTTCCGGAACTTTTATCGAGCCGTCAGCTTGCTGATAATTTTCCATAACCGCAATTAAAGCACGTCCTACGGCTACGCCGGAACCGTTCAAGGTATGAACGAAACGGGTTCCTTTTTCGCCTTTTTTCTTATAACGGGCGTTCATGCGGCGAGCCTGATAATCCCAACAGTTTGAACAACTGGAAATCTCTCGGTAACGATTTTGACCGGGAAGCCATACTTCCAAGTCATAAGTGCGGCGAGAGGTAATGCTCATATCGCCGGAACTGAGAGTTACAACCCGATAAGCAAGACCAAGACGCTTTAAAACTTCTTCGGCACATTTGGTCATACGCTGATGCTCGGCATCGGAACTTTCTTCATCGGTAATGCTGACTAATTCGTCTTTATAAAACTGATGTTGGCGAATCATGCCTTTGGTATCTTGACCGGCGGCTCCGGCTTCGGAACGGAAACACGCCGTAAGAGCCGTAATTCTTATCGGCAACTCGTCTTCGTCCAGAATCTTTCCGGACACCGTATTGGTCAACGGAACTTCCGCTGTCGGAATAAGCCATAAGCCTTGATCGGTGATAAATCCGTTATCAAACTTCGGAAGCTGACCCGTACCGTATAGCGATTCCGGACGTACCAATAACGGCACGTCCATTTCCGTATAGCCATGTTCGGTGGTGTGCAAGTCTATCATAAACTGGCCGATAGCTCTTTCCAAACGGGCAAGAGCGCCTTTTAACAAGACAAATCGTGCGCCGGAAATAACCGAAGCCTGTTCAAAATCCATAAGCCCAAGTTTAACCCCAAGTTCTTCATGCGAAAGCGGAGTAAAGGAAAAAGACGGAATATCGCCAACCGTTCTTTCTTCTCTGTTCGTCGAGTCGTCAGGACCTACGGGAACGTCATCAGCCGGAATATTCGGTAAAACATCAAGAATGTTTTTTAACTTTTCGCCCAAAGCGTTGGTTTCTTCCTCTATTTTCGCCATGCTTTCTTTGATTACAGATACCTGATTACAAAGTTCGGTTGCATCTTTGCCTTGTTTCTTTTCGGCGCCGATTTTAAGCGAGATTTCGTTACGTTCCTTTTGCAGGGCTTGAAGCTCTGTCTGCTTTGCACGATATTTGGCGTCCAAATCCAAAAACTCTCCGGCGTCAATTTTGACAAAACGCTTTTGCATTCCGGCCAAAAAGAGTTCCGGATTTTCTCTAATCCACTTTATATCTAACATTATATACCTTCCGTTATATTTTTTATTTGCTGCTGACCAAGCAATCCTGGCCTTTTTCTTTTAATGCTTTACAGATGCTCTGAGCTTCTTCACGAGTGGCAAAACTTTTTACCCGTAAGCGATAGAAAGTACCTTTATCCGGAACGGTGGCCTCTACCACTTCGTAAGCATAGCCTTTTAAGATTTCCGGATACTTTGCAAAAAGTCTTTCGCCGGCGGCTTCCACAGACTTTTTATCTTTACCGGATAAAATCTGCACCCTAAAAGCATCAACAGCCGGAGCGGCGGCAGGAGCAGAAGCGTTTGTTACCGGAACTTCGGCGGTAATTTTTACTTCCTCTTCTTTAACTATTACGGTATTGCCGTCAGCTTCCTTAACCGCCGTAACCGAAGTGGTTTTCTGTATGTCTTTGACCACCGGTGCGGGAGTGGGAGCCGGCGCAGGGGTAACCACACCATCAGAAACGGCAGGAGATGTTTCCTGCGGTGCCGGAGCCGGTGTCGGCTTTGGTGCCGGTGCAGGAGGAACCGTATCTTTAACCTCTGCGACTTGGACTTTGGCAGGTGTCGCTTCGGATTTGGCAGGAGCGGCAACTTTTGCTTCCGTTACGGTAGTTTCCTCTTCCTCTAACTCCTCTATCATTGCGCCGATTTTATCGTCCGAAGCCCGCAAAGAATCAGGCGCCGAGATTTCCGGAGAAACCGGCTTTTCTTCCGCCGGTAAAATCCGTTCATATCCTTCGGAGCTTTCTGCTCCACTGGCGGCTATGCGGCCGTAGACCAACTTATCCATATCTGCAATTTCCATTCCGCCCGGATCGGCAGGACGAACCTTTTCCGGTTCGGCATCAGCCTTTAACAATGGGATTTCGGAAACCGAAGCATTTTTACCCTGATAAACGCCATAAACATTCCAACCGATACCGGCGGCAACGGCAAGACCAACCAAAACCGAAATTGTAACGGTTTGCTTCTTTGAAGCCTTTTTCTTTACGTGTTTTACCGAGTCTTCCAAAGGATCAACGGTCATTTTTTCCTTAAACTCGTAAAAAAATCTGTCTTGTCCGGCGGAGCCTTCTTTTTTGTTTTCAGAGTCCATTTCCAATCTCCTTTAATTAACAGTTATGTCCAATATACTAAATCCGCCCGTTATTACAAGAGAAAGCGCATAAATTAACGCCAAACGGGATAAAGAAACTTCTTTTTCTCTGGCAGAAAGAAAACGCATTTCTACTTCCCCTCTCTCTGCTTCCCAAAGTTCGGAAAACTGCTCGGCAATATCAGCCAAAGAAAGCGGAGAGGAAGTCATCTTGCGGATAAGTTTTATTTCTTCTTTGCTTTGTAATAGCCTCAAGTCTGCTTTGGGATAAGAAACATCGCCAAACATACGCTTGCCATGTTTTAAAACCGAAACGGCTCGGTTATAAGCTTTTTGCACGGAGGCAAGCTCTTTGGGTGTCAATGGTTTGACTTCGTCCGGCTTCCATGTTCCGGAAAGAATATCACGCAGGCAATCATGCCAAAAATCCGCCGCCAAGGAAAAATTGATAAAGCCATCTCCGCTTATTTCAGCGGTTTTTATTCTGGGGTCGGATTTTAATTTTTGCAGAAAAGCAAACAAAGCATTACAGGAAAACTCGTTACCGGAAGAACTGTCGGCGTTTTTCAGCTTAATGTCTTCCTTACTCAGCTTTACATCGGCAAGGATTTCTTTGATTTCTTCCGCAGTGCCGGAGTTTTTCATACCTTTACCTCGGCATTGAAAAAGCGGCAAAACTCATCGGTAGCGGCAGCATCGGTCAAGCCGGCAATATAATCGCTGATGATAAAGGCTTGTTCGGTTTTAGGCTTGCCCATTACCGTATCCTTATCCGAATGGAAAATATCCGGTTCGGAAAGATAAAGATTGAATAAATCCTTTATGATTCTGCGACCTTTGCTAGTAGCTCGCCGGACTTTATAATGACGGTACATATGCGGAAACAGGAAGGCTTTTATCTGGCGGTCATTTTCTGCCATTGCATCGGAAAAAGAGATAACATTTAAAGAAAGTTCCCGAACAGCGTCCGCAGATTTAGGTGCTAAATCCCCAAGCCTTTTCCGACTTTCTTCCACCACATCGTTAACCATGGCGTTAATCAAGCGGCGGACACTCTCATGTACTTTGCGATAAAAATCTAAATTGGGATAAAGCTTGTTAACTTCGGCAAACGCTTCGCCGATAAAAGGAACTTCACTTATCTGTTCCGGAGTGAAAAGTCCGGCGTGTAAGCCGTCGGCTATATCATGGCTGTTATAGGCGATATCATCACATAAAGCGGCAACCTGAGCTTCTGCGCTTGGGAAGGTATGCAGAAGAAGGTCATGCTTTTGATTGTATTCCTTTATATATTCGGGGACTTTGTCTCCGGTTATCGGGCCGTTATGCTTTGCCAAGCCTTCCAACGCCTCCCAACTGAGGTTCAAGCCGTTAAACTGCGCATAGCTTCGTTCAAGATAGGTTACCGTTTTTAAAGACTGTGCATTATGGTCAAAACCGCCGTATTCATTCATACAGTCGTTTAAGGCTTCTTCCCCCGCATGGCCGAAAGGTGAATGCCCAAGGTCATGAGAAAGCGCCAAAGCTTCGGTTAAATCTTCGTTCAAAAGCATTTCTCTGGCGATTGAACGGGCTATCTGCGACACTTCCAACGTATGGGTCAGCCGTGTTCGATAATCTTCGTCTTCATGAACAACAAAAACCTGAGTTTTGCCCTTTAAACGGCGAAAAGCCGAAGCGTGCAAAATCCTGTCTCGGTCTCGTTGAAAACAATTTCTTCCTTTGGAAGATGCTTCCGGATACAGGCGGCCTTTGCTATCTTCCGGATTACTGGCATAGGGGGCTAATTTTTCCATTTTATCACCAACTCTTACAAAGCCGGGTGGTTTTAGCATAACTTTCCGGCGTGTCTATTTTAAGGTTTTCCTCTTCCTTTATCTTCATAAAGAAATCATTTATCGGCAAGACGGCATTTTGGATTTCTGCCGTCATTTCTTCCAAAACTTTTTTGGCTTCGGCGGCACTGCCGGCAGGTCGAGGCATTATCTTTTGCGCTATCTTATACGCTTCATCATGAACGTATTTGCTGTAAAACCTTAGCGTATCTCGGTTTAAGAAAACATGAGTATCTTCGTGTTCTTTTACTACCCGATACTGGCAGCTGCCCGGACGGTACGCTCTGTCAATTAAGACGATTACCCTATCATAGCCAAAGTTAACCTTTACGCTCTCTAACTCCACGCAATAAGAATTAGGGCTAAACTGCCGCACTTTCCCATTGCTTTGGACGCCAATGGACGAAGCCGCAAAGGTTACGCCTCTGACCATTTCGGTAAGCTGAGGACGATAGCCGGTTTCTTTATGTAAAAAGCTCTGAAAGTTGGAACTGCGTACATTATTTAAATATTCAACGTTGCCATAGCTGAGGTTCATTTCTATCGGAACTCGGCTTTGCGTCTTTTGACATCGTTCCGCCGCATGAGAGACTGACACAAACAAAGAAATTATGCCCAAAAACATAAAAATTATTTTTAACATACGACTTCCTTTGCTATCTTTAGCTTAATGTTGGGATTATCTTTGAAGGAGATTGAAAAATGATTAACATTGCAACTTGGAACATCAACTCCGTAAATGCCAGACTTCCTGCTTTGCTTGCTTACTTAAACGAAAAGCAACCGGACTTTATGCTGCTACAGGAAATTAAATGCCAAAACGATAATTTCCCCGCCGAAGAAATTGCTAAAGCAGGATATCATGCCATTGTCTCCGGTCAAAAGTCATATAACGGCGTGGCAATTTTATCCAAAGAAGAACTCTTAAATCCTTTATACGCTTTGCCGGAAGTACCCCAAAGCGACACGCCTCAAGCCCGCTTTGTTCAAGGGGAAACCAAAGATGGTTTAAAAATTATCTCGGTTTATGTGCCGAACGGAAACCCTCCCCTTAAAGACCCGACAAGCAAGGAAAAGCTTTATTATAAACTGGCGTGGCAAGATGCTTTGACTGCTTATGCCAAAAAGCTGTTGGCGGAAAACGCTTCCTTCATTATCGGCGGAGACTTCAACGTTATTATCAATGATGCCGATGTATATAACCCCGAAGCTTATCGAACAAATGCTTTGATGGTTCCCGAAGTACGCCAAAAAATGCAGGATTTACATAACTTGGGATTGGTAAATGCTTTTAAAACTTTCCACCCAGAAGGCGGTAATTACTCTTTTTGGGACTATACAATGAAAGCATGGCAAAGAAATATGGGCATGCTGATTGATGATATCCTTTTATCTCCGGATTTAGCCCCAAGATTACAGGAATCCTTTATCGATAAGCCGATGAGAGGGATTGAAAAAGCCTCTGACCATGTGCCGCTATGGGCGGTTTTGGGCTAAAAAAACAAAAAAACCGATTTTTTTGCAAAAAAGTTCTTGTCAAGCAGATAACCTTTTGCTAAAAAGCTACCTTCTTGATGCGGGGGCGTAGCTCAGTTTGGTTAGAGTGACGGCCTGTCACGCCGTAGGTCGCGGGTTCGAGCCCCGTCGCTCCCGCCAATTTTAAAAAACGCTTCCTTTCGAGGAAGCTTTTTTTAACGCGGGTGTAGCTCAATGGTAGAGCGAGAGCTTCCCAAGCTTTAAACGGGGGTTCGATTCCCCTCACCCGCTCCACTGTTTGTCTTTTTAACC